>NZ_JBJQLJ010000014.1:0-121547 GCF_046486385.1 Escherichia sp. WS33
GCCGCCGCTGGCTGGCATCGTGCGGCCTGACCGTGGAGCAGATGCAAAACCAGATGGACCCGGTGTACACGCCGGCGCGAAAAATCCACCTGTACCACTGCGACCATCGCGGCCTGCCGCTGGCGCTTGTCAGCACGGAAGGGGCAACAGAATGGTGCGCAGAATACGATGAATGGGGCAACCTGCTGAATGAAGAGAACCCGCATCAGCTGCAGCAGCTTATCCGCCTGCCGGGGCAGCAGTATGATGAGGAGTCCGGCCTGTATTACAACCGCCACCGCTATTATGACCCGCTGCAGGGGAGGTATATCACTCAGGATCCGATTGGGCTGAAGGGGGGATGGAATTTTTATCAGTATCCGCTGAATCCGGTTCAGTATATAGATTCAATGGGACTGGCATCAAAATATGGACACTTAAATAATGGCGGATATGGAGCGAGACCCAACAAACCGCCTACGCCCGATCCAAGTAAATTGCCGGACATAGCGAAACAATTAAGACTGCCATATCCTATTGACCAGGCCAGTAGTGCGCCTAATGTTTTCAAAACATTCTTCAGAGTATTAAGCCCTTACGACTACACACTGTATTGCAGGAAGTGGGTAAAACCAAATCTGACTTGTACGCCACAGGATGATTCCCAGTATCCAGGGATGGATACAAAGACAGCAAGTGATTACCTGCCACAGACAAATTGGCCAACAACTCAATTACCACCAGGATATACTTGTGCAGAACCCTATTTATTCCCAGACATTAATAAACCCGATGGGCCAGCAACAGCAGGGATAGATGATTTGGGTGAAATTTTAGCTAAAATGAAACAGAGAACATCGAGAGGAATAAGAAAATGAAAAGAGTTTTGTTCTTTTTGCTGATGATATTTGTTAGTTTTGGTGTTATAGCTGATTGCGAAATACAAGCTAAAGATCATGATTGTTTTACTATTTTCGCTAAGGGTACTATTTTTTCCGCGTTTCCTGTCTTAAATAATAAAGCCATGTGGAGATGGTATCAGAATGAGGACATCGGTGAGTATTATTGGCAAACAGAACTGGGTACATGTAAAAATAATAAATTCACACCAAGCGGGGCGAGACTCTTAATTCGCGTCGGGTCACTACGCCTTAATGAAAATCATGCCATCAAAGGAACGTTGCAGGAGTTGATAAATACAGCAGAAAAAACGGCGTTTCTCGGCGATCGGTTTAGAAGTTATATAAGAGCGGGTATCTATCAAAAAAAGAGCAGTGATCCAGTTCAGTTGTTGGCAGTCCTTGATAATTCAATCATGGTAAAATATTTTAAAGATGAGAAACCAACTTATGCTCGAATGACAGCACATCTCCCGAACAAAAATGAGTCTTACGAATGTTTAATAAAGATACAGCATGAACTAATTCGTAGTGAAGAGAAATAAAATCTCTTCCTGAGAAAACAAATTAATCATTGTGAAAAATTATATAACTCATGGAATAGGTGTTTATTTTGCGTTCCATTTGCAGGGAAAGATCACGTAACGCTACTTTTTTGTACTAAATAATTCGAATTTTAAGTTCAACAATTGAGATACTACTTATTGTCTAAAGCTGTTTTTCATAGCTTATACATGATCAAATACTCCTTACATAAATAAGGTGAACAAATGGAACTTAAAAAATTGATGGAACATATTTCTATTACCCCCGATTACAGATAAGCCTGGAAAGTGGTGCATAAATTGTCAGATATTCTACTGTTGACTATTTGTGCCGTTATTTCTGGTGCAGAAGGTTGGGAAGATATAGAGGATTTCGGGGAAACACATCTCGATTTTTTGAAGCAATATGGTGATTTTGAAAATGGTATTCCTGTTCACGATACCATTGCCAGAGTTGTATCCCAGGGAAAGATCACGTAACGCTACTTTTTTGTACTAAATAATTCGCATTTTATGTTTAAAAATTGAGATATTCCTTATTACCTAAAGCTGTTTTTCATAGCTTATACATGATCAAATACTCCTTACATAAATAAGGTGAACAAATGGAACTTAAAAAATTGATGGAACATATTTCTATTATTCCCGATTACAGATAAGCCTGGAAAGTAGAGCATAAATTGTCAGGCATCCTACTATTGACTATTTTTGCCGTTATTTCTGGTGCAGAAAGTTGGGAAGATATAGAGGATTTCGGGGAAATACATCTCGATTTCTTGAAGCAATATGGTGATTTTGAAAATGGTATTCCTGTTCACGATACCATTGCCAGAGTTGTATCCTGTATCAGTCCTGCAAAATTTCACGAGTGCTTTATTAACTGGATGCGTGACTGCCATTCTTCAGATGATAAAGACGTCATTGCAATTGATGGAAAAACGCTCCGGCACTCTTATGACAAGAGTCGCCGCAGGGGAGCGATTCATGTCATTAGTGCGTTCTCAACAATGCACAGTCTGGTCATCGGACAGATCAAGACGGATAAGAAATCCAATGAGATTACAGCTATCCCAGAACTTCTTAACATGCTGGATATTAAAGGAAAAATCATCACAACTGATGCGATGGGTTGCCAGAAAGATATTGCAGAGAAGATACAAAAACAGGGAGGTGATTATTTATTCGCGGTAAAAGGAAACCAGGGGCGGCTAAATAAAGCCTTTGAGGAAAAATTTCCGCTGAAAGAATTAAATAATCCAGAGCATGACAGTTACGCAATTAGTGAAAAGAGTCACGGCAGAGAAGAAACCCGTCTTCATATTGTTTGCGATGTCCCTGATGAGCTTATTGATTTCACGTTTGAATAGAAAGGGCAGCTATGGTTAGAAACTACCTGACGTCAGTCCTTGCGGGGAGCAGGCTTTCGTAAATTTGTCCTGCTACAACAGGATTAACTTCACAAATATCATTTCTCAACGTCTACACTTACTCCTGTAAACCGTTCAGGAGCAGTAATGAATCAGCAACGATTTGATGACAGCACCCTAATCCGTATCTTCGCGCTTCATGAGTTATATCGACTGAAAGAACATGGCTTAACGCGCGGGGCGCTTCTCGATTATCACAGCCGCTATAAACTCGTCTTTCTGGCGCATTCTCAGCCGGAATACCGCAAACTTGGCCCGTTTGTGGCTGATATTCATCGGTGGCAAAATCTGGATGACTATTACAACCAGTACCGCCAACGCGTAATCGTTTTACTTTCTCACCCCGCCAACACGCGCGATCACACCAACGTTTTGATGCACGTTCAGGGTTATTTTCGCCCACATATTGATTCCACAGAACGCCAGCAGCTGGCTGCGCTTATCGACAGTTATCGCCGTGGCGAGCAACCGCTTCTTGCGCCGCTGATGCGTATCAAACACTATATGGCGCTTTATCCTGACGCCTGGCTTTCAGGGCAGCGTTATTTCGAACTTTGGCCGCGTGTGATTAACTTGCGCCATTCAGGAGTTTTATGACTACCCATCTGGTCTGGTTTCGCCAGGATTTACGTCTGCATGATAATCTCGCGCTTGCTGCCGCCTGCCGCAATTCGTCTGCACGCGTGCTGGCGCTGTATATCGCTACACCACGCCAGTGGGAGACGCATAACATGTCGCCGCGTCAGGCTGAACTTATCAATGCTCAACTGAATGGGCTACAAATAGCGCTTGCGGAAAAAGGTATTCCTTTATTGTTCCGTGAAGTGGATGACTTTGTCGCCAGTGTCGAAATAGTTAAACAGGTGTGCGCGGAAAACAGCGTTACCCACCTGTTTTATAACTATCAGTATGAAGTGAATGAGCGGGCGCGGGATGTGGAAGTTGAAAGAGCGCTGCGTAACGTGGTGTGTGAAGGATTTGATGACAGCGTGATCCTGCCGCCTGGCGCGGTGATGACCGGCAATCACGAGATGTACAAAGTCTTTACGCCTTTTAAGAATGCCTGGCTGAAACGGCTGCGGGAAGGGATGCCGGAGTGCGTCGCTGCACCAAAAGTTCGTAGTAGCGGATCGATAGAGCCCTCGCCATCCATTACGCTGAATTATCCTCGTCAGTCTTTCGATACTGCGCATTTTCCGGTGGAAGAAAAAGCGGCGATTGCGCAATTACGCCAGTTTTGCCAGAACGGTGCCGGAGATTATGAGCAACAACGAGATTTTCCGGCAGTGGAAGGCACCAGCCGTTTGTCGGCCAGCCTGGCAACGGGCGGGTTATCGCCTCGCCAGTGCTTGCATCGCTTGTTGGCTGAACAGCCGCAGGCGCTGGACGGTGGGGCCGGTAGTGTCTGGCTTAGTGAGCTGATCTGGCGCGAGTTCTACCGTCATCTGATGACGTATTACCCCTCGTTGTGTAAACATCGTCCATTTATTGCCTGGACGGATCGTGTGCAGTGGCAAAGCAATCCCGCACATTTACAGGCCTGGCAGAAAGGCAAAACGGGATACCCGATTGTTGATGCCGCTATGCGTCAGCTTAACAGCACTGGCTGGATGCATAACCGGCTACGGATGATTACAGCCAGTTTTCTGGTGAAAGATTTGTTGATCGACTGGCGCGAAGGCGAGCGATATTTCATGTCGCAGCTGATTGATGGTGATTTGGCAGCTAATAACGGTGGCTGGCAGTGGGCGGCTTCTACGGGTACTGATGCTGCGCCGTATTTTCGTATTTTCAATCCGATAACTCAGGGCGAGAAATTTGACCGTGAGGGCGAGTTTATTCGTCGATGGTTACCGGAGCTGCGCGATGTACCAGGGAAAGCGGTGCATGAGCCGTGGAAGTGGGCGCAGAAAGCAGGTGTGAAGCTGGATTATCCGCAACCGATAGTTGATCACAAAGAGGCAAGGCTGCGAACGCTGGCAGCGTACGAAGAAGCGAGGAAAGGAGCCTGATAAAACGCAGCGAGCGTTTTATCAGGTATGGTGCTGGCCTATTATGACTCCAGCGCCAGCGCGCGGTTTCTGAATTTCAGCGCCTGATACAGCCAAATCATCAGTACCAGTCCTACACACGCCAGTGCGCCCCAGGTAATTTGATCAAATACTTCAATATATGCATTGATGGAGTAGTTGATCGCCCCGGAAGCATCAAACGAAGCCTGCGATGTCTGATCGGCAATCACGCCCGCCAGATAGTTCGCGATCGCGCCAGAAAGCAGCATGTAGATGCCGGTTAATACGCCGGTCACGCCCGGAATTTCAATGCGCGTAATTTGCGACATGGCAACCGGGTCGATAAACAGTTCCGCAAAGCCCATCACCGCCAGGCCTAATACCATCAGTGGCAGAGAAGAGTGACCATACATTGCGGACCAGCGGGCGCTTAAGGTCAGAATGCAGAACCCGGCGCTCATCAGGCCGAGACCAAGAGCAAATTTTCCCCAGATGCGCACGGTACGATTACCTGCGACGCTTTCTTTAACCACCCACGCCAGGAACACACCGCACAGCATAACTGCGAAGGCATTAATCGACTGGAACATAGCAGTCGGAACGGTATAACCAAACATATCGCGGTTAACGAAGCGGTCGATATAAAGGCTAATCGAGCTGCCGCCCTGTTGTGCGAAGGCCCAGAACAACATACTGAAGAAGGTGAGCGTCACAATCAGCCCCAGCTCCTTACGCTGTTTCTGGTTTTCTGCTTTGCGATAAATTTTTGCCAGTACACCCAGGCCAATAATAGTCGCGACAATTAAGGCGTATACCGACCACTCTTTCCAGAACAATACGGTAATCAGCGCAGGCGTTGCCACCAGCAGAACCAGCAGCCATCCCCAGTTAGGCAGGAGAAAGTTTGTCGCACGCAGTACTTTTTTATTAACGCCGCGGGTATGAGTGAAATGACGATTGCCACATAAGAAAATGACCAGACCCGCGATCATGCCAACCGCCGCCAGGCCAAAGCCCATCGCCCAGCTGTACTCTTCCTGGGCGTAACCACAGGCGATAGGTGCGATAATAGACCCCACGTTACCCGCCGCATACATCAGCGAGAAACCGCCATCACGACGCGGATCGGTTGGCTCATACAGCTCGCCGAGCAGGCAACTGACATTGGATTTAAACAGACCATAGCCACAAACGATTATCGCCAGGGACAGATAGAGGAATGACGGATGGATCTCACTGGCACCCAACACCACATGACCGATCGCCATCAATAACGCCCCCAGCATCACCGCCATGCGATTGCCGAGAACTTTATCCGCCAAAAAGCCACCGAGGATTGGCGTGACATACACCAGCGAACAGTAGGCGCTAAATAACTCGTAGGCGTGAGTATCGTTGTATTTTAGTTGATTGGTGAGATAGAGAATCAGCAGGGCACGCATGCCGTAAAAGCTAAAATATTCCCAGATTTGCAGCGCAACGACATAGTAAATAGCGCGCGGCTGTGATGCGTGTTTATTCATAATAATTCCACAATTGACGGCAACGTCACGTAATAGTTGCGCGGCGTGCTTGTGTTTCCTTAAAGTTAAAACTTTGATACAGATCTGATTATTTATGCAATATGCTGTCTGATTGCATAAATATACATTAGCTGAAGCGTGATGATATAAACAATTTGCGTCTTTTGGCGTCGGGTTTGTTTCTTAATATGTCAAAAGATTGGCTATCGACGAACTGGCGAGGTAACGCTATGTTAACGGTGTAGCTATCAGAATACGGAAGGCGCGAAGATGAAAAACACCGAACTGGAACAACTGATTAACGAAAAACTGAACAGCGCGGCGATTAGTGATTACGCGCCGAATGGTTTGCAGGTGGAAGGCAAAGAGACGGTGCAAAAAATTGTTACCGGTGTCACCGCCAGCCAGGCTTTGCTCGATGAGGCAGTGCGTCTGGGCGCGGATGCGGTCATTGTGCATCATGGCTACTTCTGGAAAGGAGAGTCTCCGGTCATTCGCGGAATGAAGCGTAACCGTTTAAAAACGTTGCTGGCGAATGATATCAACCTGTATGGCTGGCATTTGCCGCTTGACGCACATCCTGAGCTGGGCAATAACGCACAGCTGGCGGCGTTACTGGGGATCACGGTCATGGGCGAAATTGAGCCGTTGGTGCCGTGGGGAGAGCTGACCATGCCTGTGCCGGGACTGGAACTAGCCTCCTGGATTGAAGCGCGTCTGGGACGTAAGCCGTTATGGTGTGGCGATACCGGACCTGAGGTGGTCCAGCGCGTCGCCTGGTGCACGGGCGGCGGGCAAAGTTTTATCGATAGCGCCGCGCGTTTTGGCGTGGATGCTTTTATTACTGGCGAAGTTTCTGAACAGACCATTCATTCAGCCCGCGAGCAGGGATTGCATTTTTATGCTGCAGGTCACCATGCCACTGAACGTGGTGGTATTCGCGCATTGAGCGAGTGGCTGAATGAAAATACCGATCTTGATGTGACCTTTATTGATATTCCTAATCCTGCATAACGAATAATCAGAGGGATCGAAAGTGCAACGAGCGCGTTGTTATCTGATAGGTGAAACGGCGGTAGTGCTGGAACTGGAACCGCCGGTGACGCTGGCTAGCCAGAAACGGATCTGGCGACTGGCGCAGCGTCTGGTGGATATGCCGAATGTGGTTGAAGCCATTCCCGGCATGAACAATATTACGGTGATTTTGCGTAATCCTGAGTCGCTGGCGCTGGATGCCATAGAGCGTTTGCAACGCTGGTGGGAGGAGAGCGAGGCCCTGGAACCTGAGTCTCGCTTTATTGAAATTCCGGTGGTTTACGGTGGTGCAGGCGGACCGGATTTGGCGGTGGTCGCGGCGCATTGCGGGTTGAGCGAAAAACAGGTTGTTGAATTGCACTCCTCCGTGGAATACGTGGTCTGGTTTTTAGGTTTTCAACCGGGCTTCCCGTATCTCGGGAGTTTGCCGGAACAACTACACACGCCACGGCGCGCTGAACCGCGCTTACTCGTTCCGGCAGGTTCTGTCGGGATCGGCGGGCCGCAGACTGGTGTTTATCCGCTGGCAACGCCGGGTGGCTGGCAGTTGATTGGTCATACCTCACTCAGCCTGTTTGATCCGGCGCGTGACGAACCCATCTTATTACGTCCGGGAGACAGCGTGCGCTTTGTACCGCAGAAGGAGGGAGTATGCTGAAGATTATTCGTGCGGGCATGTATACCACTGTGCAGGATGGCGGTCGTCACGGTTTTCGCCAGTCGGGTATCAGCCACTGCGGCGCACTGGATATGCCCGCGTTACGCATTGCTAACCTACTGGTGGGTAATGACGCCAATGCCCCCGCGCTGGAGATCACGCTCGGTCAGTTAACTGTTGAGTTCGAAACTGATGGGTGGTTTGCTCTGACGGGTGCCGGTTGCGAAGCGCGGCTGGATGATAATGCCGTCTGGACCGGCTGGCGATTGCCGATGAAAGCAGGCCAGCGTTTAACGCTTAAACGCCCGCAGCACGGGATGCGCAGTTATCTGGCGGTCGCGGGTGGTATTGATGTTCCGCCGGTAATGGGGTCATGCAGCACCGATCTCAAAGTGGGGATTGGCGGGCTGGAAGGCCGTTTACTGAAGGATGGTGACCGACTCCCGATTGGCAAAGCGAAGCGTGATTTTATGGAAGCGCAGGGCGTTAAACAGCTGCTGTGGGGCAACCGCATTCGCGCCTTGCCGGGGCCGGAATATCATGAGTTCGATCGTGCCTCGCAGGATGCATTCTGGCGTTCGCCCTGGCAGCTTAGCTCGCAAAGTAACCGCATGGGCTATCGCTTACAGGGGCAAATTTTAAAACGCACCACCGATCGCGAACTGTTATCTCACGGTTTGTTACCGGGCGTGGTGCAGGTGCCACATAACGGGCAGCCGATTGTGTTGATGAACGACGCACAGACCACCGGTGGTTACCCGCGTATTGCCTGCATCATTGAGGCTGATATGTACCATCTTGCGCAAATTCCGCTCGGTCAGCCGATTCATTTTGTCCAGTGTTCACTGGAAGAGGCACTGAAAGCGCGGCAAGATCAGCAACGTTATTTTGAACAATTAGCGTGGCGGCTGCACAATGAAAATTGACCTGAACGCCGATCTGGGCGAAGGCTGCGCCAGCGACGCAGAGCTATTAACGCTGGTTTCCTCTGCCAATATTGCCTGTGGATTTCATGCAGGCGATGCGCAAACCATGCAGGCTTGCGTGCGTGAAGCAATAAAAAATGGTGTTGCAATTGGCGCTCACCCGAGTTTTCCCGACAGGGAAAATTTTGGTCGCAGCGCCATGCAGTTGCCGCCAGAAACCGTTTACGCCCAGACGCTGTATCAAATTGGCGCGCTGGCAACGATTGCCCGTGCGCAAGGCGGCGTAATGCGTCATGTCAAACCGCACGGCATGTTGTACAACCAGGCGGCGAAAGAAGCACAACTGGCAGACGCCATCGCCAGAGCGGTATACGCTTGCGATCCGGCATTGATTCTCGTTGGGCTGGCAGGAAGCGAGCTGATTCGTGCAGGCAAGCAATATGGCCTGACAACGCGCGAGGAAGTGTTTGCCGATCGCGGTTATCAGGCTGACGGCTCGCTGGTGCCGCGAAGTCAGCCAGGCGCGTTGATTGAAAACGAAGAACAGGCGCTGGCGCAAACGCTAGAGATGGTGCAACACGGCAGAGTCAAAAGTATCACCGGCGAATGGGCAACGGTCACGGCGCAAACAGTCTGCCTGCATGGCGACGGCGAGCACGCACTGGCGTTCGCCCGCCGACTACGCTCTACATTTGCCGAAAAGGAGATTGTTGTCGCAGCATAACCCCGATTAATAAAGAATGAAAAAAGGATATCACCATGCCTGAAGGCCCGGAGATCCGCCGTGCAGCGGATAACCTGGAGGCGGCGATCAAAGGCAAACCACTAACTGATGTCTGGTTTGCCTTCCCGCAGTTAAAAACTTATCAATCACAACTTATCGGTCAACACGTTACCCATGTGGAAACGCGTGGTAAGGCGTTGTTAACTCATTTTTCCAACGACTTAACGCTCTACAGCCATAATCAGCTTTACGGCGTCTGGCGCGTGGTTGATACCGGCGAAGAGCCGCAGACCACGCGAGTATTGCGGGTAAAACTGCAAACGGCTGACAAAACCATTCTGCTTTATAGCGCCTCGGATATTGAGATGTTGAGGCCGGAACAACTGACCACGCATCCGTTTTTACAACGCGTTGGTCCCGATGTGCTGGATCCGAATCTGACGCCGGAGGTGGTAAAGGAACGGTTATTGTCACCGCGCTTTCGTAACCGTCAGTTTGCAGGATTACTGCTCGATCAGGCGTTTCTGGCTGGGCTTGGCAATTATTTGCGGGTGGAGATCCTCTGGCAGGTTGGGTTGACTGGAAATCATAAAGCGAAAGATCTCAATGCGGCGCAACTGGATGCACTCGCACACGCGTTACTGGAGATTCCTCGGTTTTCTTACGCTACGCGGGGGCAGGTGGATGAGAATAAGCATCATGGGGCGCTGTTTCGCTTTAAGGTTTTTCATCGTGATGGCGAACTGTGCGAACGCTGTGGCGGCATCATTGAGAAAACCACGTTGTCCTCGCGCCCGTTTTACTGGTGTCCAGGCTGCCAGCACTAGGCCGACCGCTTCGGCGCATAGGTTGAAATAAACCGCGCAATGGCTGGCCCCGTCAGCAAAATACTGAACAGGCGCAGGGTTTGCATCGCCATAATAAGCGCCATATCGGCATTGCTCCCTGCGGCGATGACCGCCACGGTATCAAGCCCGCCGGGACTGGTGGCGAGGTAGGCAGTCATAAAATCAATGTGCATAAACCGGGTCAGCCCCCACGCCATACCCGCACAAATAGCCAGCAGAGCAAAAATCGACAGCAGGATTTGCGGTAGCGGGCGTAGTGCCCGCAGTAAGATTTGTTTATCGAAACCAAGACCAATCCGCCAGCCAATTGCCATATACGCCATCGCCAGCAGCCATTCCGGTAGTTCGATGGTGATGAGCTGACCAGACTGGAGCACTGCGCCCGCCAGCATCGGGATGAGCATCGTGCCGGAAGGAAGACGCAGCATGCATCCCGCCGTACCGGCAACGACTGCGAGCAAAATCGTAAGCAGGAGATTAATGCTCACTGGCGGGAACCAGACGATTTGCTGGTTAACCGCTTCAGCGTTATCACCCAGCATCATGCGGGTGACCAGAACAGCGGCCCCCGCGACGAACAGCACTCGCAGATATTGCATAAACGCCACCAGGCGAATATCTGCGCCGTAATCTTGCGCCATAGCGACCATTGCCGCTGCGCCGCCTGGAGAAGAACCCCAGGCACCGGTATTTCCAGGCAGTGAGCTATAGCGCACCAATAACCAACCCACGATGGCGCTGGAAAGCAGCGTCACCAGTAAAATAGCAAGCACGATCGGCCAGTTGGCGGCCAGCGTGGTGAGAATCGAACCAGTGAGGTTTTGCGCAATCATGCAGCCAAGAATGGCCTGCGCGGCGAGAAAAGCGGAGCGGGGAAGTTGCAGAGTAATTCCGCGCATACTGAAGATGATCCCGGCGATCATCGGCCCAAGTAATAGCGCCGCCGGGAGATGTACCGCGAGGAAACCAATAGAAAGGAGAAGTGATAGCACACATAACATTCCCCACTGCAAAACTGGCATCCTTCGCTCCCTCATTATTTTCTCTTTGGTGTATCGATACAGCATAAAGAAAGCCGGGCCAGGAAAAAATAACAGCAATCAAGGAAAAGGGGAAAATCAGCAATTTTCTGAAAGAGATGCCCTTTCCGGCTGCAAAGGGCATCATGGCAAATCAGTTATAGTTAATCTTAAAAAGCACCACTGTATCGAAGGGGCCAGCCTCGATGGGGGTGCCTGCAATGGACGAAAGTTCAGCCGTATAGGTTTTTTCGTAGATCAGCATATCGCTGGTGAAATCGGCGTATTCAGCATATTTATTGAAGGTATAAGGCGAGGCGTTTTCATCCAGCAAACGTAGCTTCAGACCATTACCAATCAACAATGCTTTATCTTCTTCAACCAACGTTTCTTCGGTATAAAAGGAGGAACTGACTTTAAATCCGTCGGTGCATTGGTCATTTTGTGATTTTGTCGTCTTAATACTGAATGTTTTCGACATTGTGTGGCGACGAATATCCAGCAAATTAAATTTACCAAAATCAATCACCTGTGTTTCCGGTGAAATGGAAAAATTGACGCTGCAATCCAGCACGCGAATGTTTTCCAGACCAGTAATATGATATTTCAGGTTTTGGGCAGTAGGGTCTTCGTTAACGCTACCGGCACCGTCAAATTGCACGACGATATAGTCGCTAAGCGTACTTTGATAATCATGCGGCGGCATTTCTCGTATTTTGACGTATAACCGCATGCGAGCGAGAAAGGTACGCGACATGTGAATATTAGCGGGATCACCCGAGCAAATTTTGTTCTGCCATCCCATCGCGATAATCTGCTCAGGGGTATAAATGTCAATGTTCTTACTGTCAATACACTGGTTAGTGTCGATGCGGCTTTTTCCCTGGTTGGCGTCATAATCAACGCCATTGTAAGTTACGCCGAGTTGATAATAGCGATCCTGCACCCCCGGGTAGGGGTTTACCCAGGCATAAACATGCTCACTTTCAAAATTGCCGTTGGTATTGTTGTCACAATAGACGGGAATTTTAATATCGTCAGATTCCCAAATCTTATCGCCGAGTTTGGCATTGCCTGGTACAGCAAAAGGTTGAATCGCTTCTGATTTTTCTACCGAGCCACCGGATGAACCAAAGTAGCAGTTCAGGGCAAGCGCAGACTTCAACGGCAGAAATAACAGACAGATGACGAGCAACACTCCCTTGCCAGCACTCATTTCTTCGCCTCCACGGCTTGTAAATGGCATTGTCCGCTGCAGTTGAGCGTCGTCATGCGTAACGCGCCGTAATCATCCATATAACCGAGATAAAACTGGCTGCCGCTATAATTTCCGGTGTTTGTGTTGACCGTACTAAAAGGCGCAACCATCACGGTTTTGAAGCCGGGGAGAACGCCTTTTTCATTTCGTCCCAGGTAGGCAATGGTCAGATAATACGCGGTAGGATTTTTCAGTGTCAGTTGGTTGCCCTGCTGGCTGACCTGTAACTGCAGTTCGACCTTTTCTCCTGCTTTCTTGCGTAATGCAGCCGGTCGCCAGAACACCTTGATACGACTCTGAATGGCGACTTGCAGAACGGCATGGTCGCTGTTTTTTTCCGGGGCGGGAGGAATTTCACGCATATTGTAGAAAAATAGCGTTTCGCGATCGCCCGGTAATTTTGTGGTCGAGGCTTGCTTTACTATCCGTACCTGCGTTGTTGCTTTCGGTTCCAGACGTTGTATCGGCGGCAGGGCGACCAGAAGATCATCGCTTTTCTCCCCTTTTTCATTTTCGAGCCAGGAATAAGCGAGGTAGGGGAGTTTATCGCTACGATTATCCACCCGCAGACTGGTAGCTTTATCATTAGCGTTAAACACAATACGAGTGCGATCGGGTTGTAGTGCAGCGTGGCTGCACAGACTGGCAACCAACAACAAAAGGGGTAGTCCTTTCATAAATGTCATTTTCATTTCCTTAATTAATGACAAGGTAAAATCAGGCGATTTGCGGTGTCTTCCATATGTTCAGGAAGATGGAGCGAGCAATGCTGGCTATCACCCCAGACCACGGTAAACTTTTGATTTTCAGCGACTCCGCTTAACCAGGCATGTCCTTCCTCGCCAACCATCCCCACGCTAATGCCGCTGTCATCCTGGCGGATATCCGCTCCGAGGGGAGGAAACTGACCGCTGGCGTTGCGAATGATGACGTTAACGTCTTTACCGGAACGGGAAGCCAGTGATTTGTAACCTATCGCGCCTTCAATCCACGTTTCTTTGATAACGTTTTCTGCAACTGTTACGCCGTCGGGTAAGTCATTCATGTTCACCGCCACGGTGGAAGGCTGGTAACTGGAAATCAACGGCACCACCGCAATGCCAAAATGGTTGGTGTAGTCGAGATTGCCCTGAACCGGAATATCTGCCACGCCATCGGTGCTGACCATCAGGCGTGGTTCATTGGTGGAGCTGCGGCGATGAAACGCTGCACCATATTGGGTTGCGGTGAAAGAACCGCTCCAGCTGCTGCTGACGGAACTGTAATCATTGGCGGCATAGGTACCAGAAATATCCCACTCACCCGCTGAACTCAGGTGCTGATAGTTACCGCTCACCTGGGCTCCATTGTCCGGACGGTCGGATTGCAGTCCGGCAGACATGCCCCAGCTATTACGTTCATCCAGCGTATCGTTCCACGACATGCGGTGTGTGGTGCTGTGGCTACTGTTTTGCATGTCATAGCCAACCCGACCACCGTTACCGAAGGGGAGCGAAATCGACAGGTAAATCTGGTTGTCGCGATCTTTATCTTCGTAATGGGTTGTATTGAATGACGTCGAAATAGAGATATCTCTCCAGTCACCAATATCAACATTAAAACCTGCCGTGATGTTGGCGGTCGTGGAGGCGTCTGCATTCCACCAGGTTTGATGTAGCAGGTTGGCGTAAAGATTGAGGTTTAGTGGGGTAATCGGTTGGCCCACAGATAAGCTGATCGTCTGTTTTTCGTCCTGCGCATCGCTGTCGTTGTATTTGTGATCCAGATAGTTGGCGTAGCTGTGAAAATGACGATCGGAGAAACGATAAGCGGCGAGGGAAATCGTGCTGTTGGTGGCATCCACTTGTTTGCTGTAATTAAAACGGTAGCTTAAGCCCCGCTCGTCCTGCTGAGTATCAAAGTGACTACTGGCCCACGTGACATCAAACGACAGCGCGCCAAGCCACAGCATATTTTGCCCGATACCTATTGCGGCAGAATGGTAGTCATCACCAGAAAGCAGCAGGCCGCCGTACAGCGAGGTGTTTGACAGCATCCCCCAGGAAACTTCATTGCTAAAAAAGGTTTCATTTTCAGTTTGATGTGACATGGAGGGCCGTGGCTGACCCGCGGCCAGTTTATAGCGAACCTGTCCCTGACGAGTCAGGAAGGGCGTCGATGCTGCCGAAACCTGGAAATTGTTCACCCGACCATCTTCTTCCGTCACTTTGACATCCAGTGTGCCCTGAACAGACTGATTAAGGTCGTCAATGATAAATGGGCCTGGTGGGACTTTTTTCTGGTAAATGACGCGGCCTGATTGACTGATCGTCACCGTGGCATTGGTCTGTGCAATACCGCTAATTTGTGGGGCGTAGCCGCGTAGTTCCCATGGCAACATTCGATCGTCACTTGCCAGTGCCGCGCCGGTATAAGAAAAACCGTCGAAAATATTGGAACTAAAATCCGTTTCGCCGAGGGTTAATTTTGAACCTAATTGCGGTAACGGGCGAAAAAGATAGGTACGTGATATTTCGCCTGACTGTTCATGGTTATCATCGCTATCAGTCTGATTCAACTGATAATCACTGCGTAAGCGCCATGCCCCCGTGTTGATTCCGGCTGTTCCATAGGCGTTAAGATTAGTGCTGCTGCTGCCATCCTGTGGGCGGTAGCTGCTGGCAAACAAGTTGTAATCCATCAGGACACCGGCGACACCTTCTTTCCATGTGGAGGGTGGGGTCCAGTTTTCTGAGTGCCACGCCAGCCAGGCTTGCGGAATGGTGATATTTAGTTGCTGATTGGCTTGATCGAAATTGAAGAGCATTTCAGGTCGGGAGCTAAAATCGACGCACTGATTTATCAATGGTAACGACTGACGGACTTCAGGTTTTAAGCCAAATTTATCGACCAGTAAATCATTGATGCACGGAATGGTTTTATCGTCATTTTTGTGCCAGTTAATCTTTTGCCCGTTACTGATTTGGTTATTATTTACCGCAACGCTAACAAAATACTCACCGGGAGCAATGACTCCTTTTTCCTTTAATAATGAAATATCAATGCGGTCGCGCATTGATTTATCGAGAACATTAAGGTTGAATTCGACCGCCAATGCGCAAGGCATCGCCACGACCAGGCAGGATACAAAAGAGAGTCGATAAATATTCACGGTGTCCATACCTGATAAATATTTTATGAAAGGCGGCGATAGCGCCGCCAAAGTAATACTTATTTATAATCCAGCACGTAGGTTGCATTCGCCGTAACTGCGCCTGGCGTTACAGGTGTAGCCTGATCAATTTGTTCCATCCAGGCAAAGAAATTCAGCGTTTGTTCGCTGGAGGTCGGAGCCAGGTCGATATCTGGAGTAGCGGTGCCTAAAACGATATTGCTTTGATCTTTATTCATTAAACGTACGCCGACGCCGGTGGCTTCACCCGTGCTGGTGTTGTTGAGAATCGGATCTGCGCCGGTGGTTTTCGCTGAGCTATCAAAGGTGACTGCAACTTTAGAAATCTTGCCACCGGAACCGTTGCTGGAGTTTTCCAGATCACAGTTGACTAAGCGCAGGTCGACAGCAACGGCATCGCTGTGATGTGACTGATTAATGTGGCTGGTGGTCACCTGACCGAGTTCAACCTCTTTATCAATATCATCCTGATGTATTTCACACGGTGCTTCAATAACTTCACCTTTAAAGTGAATTTCACCGGATCCTTCATCAGCCGCATAAACAGGTGCTGTGAACAGCAGAGATACGGCCAGTGCGGCCAATGTTTTTTGTCCTTTAAACATAACGGAGTCCTTTAACAGAAAAGAAAAAAGTATATCGGTGCAAGAATATCTTATTTGATTGTCGAATGTTTTTAGTTTTTCTTAAAAATATTATTAATTTTATTAAATGTAAAAGTAATTAATTGATGGTATGAATTAAATGTTTGATGAATAACGTATTGGAAATTATAGGGGTGCGCTATATTTGGTGGTTTATTCATGTAACTGAGAGGAAGATAGATGATTAAAAATCATCGATTTGTTTATAATTTATACCGATATATTTTTTTTTAGAATATATGAATGTCCGATAGTGGATTTTATTTTTACAATTTTTTGTGTTTAGGCATATAAAAATTAACCCGCCATTTGAACGGCGGGTTAAAATATTTACAACTTAGCAATCAACCATTAACGCTTGATATCGCTTTTAAAGTCGCGTTTTTCATATCCTGTATACAGCTGACGCGGACGGGCAATCTTCATACCGTCACTGTGCATTTCGCTCCAGTGGGCGATCCAGCCAACGGTACGTGCCATTGCGAAAATGACGGTGAACATGGAAGACGGAATACCCATCGCTTTCAGGATGATACCAGAGTAGAAATCGACGTTCGGGTACAGTTTCTTCTCGATAAAGTACGGGTCGTTCAGCGCGATGTTTTCCAGCTCCATAGCCACTTCCAGCAGGTCATCTTTGGTGCCCAGCTCTTTCAGAACTTCATGGCAGGTTTCACGCATTACGGTGGCGCGCGGGTCGTAATTTTTGTACACGCGGTGACCGAAGCCCATCAGGCGGAAAGAATCATTTTTATCTTTCGCACGACGAACAAATTCCGGAATGTGTTTAACGGAGCTAATTTCTTCCAGCATTTTCAGCGCCGCTTCGTTAGCACCACCGTGCGCAGGTCCCCACAGTGAAGCAATACCTGCTGCGATACAGGCAAACGGGTTCGCACCCGAAGAGCCAGCGGTACGCACGGTGGAGGTAGAGGCGTTCTGTTCATGGTCAGCGTGCAGGATCAGAATACGGTCCATAGCACGTTCCAGAATCGGATTAACTTCATACGGTTCGCACGGCGTGGAGAACATCATATTCAGGAAGTTACCGGCATAGGAGAGATCGTTGCGCGGATAAACAAATGGCTGACCAATGGAATACTTGTAACACATCGCGGCCATGGTCGGCATTTTCGACAGCAGGCGGAACGCGGCAATTTCACGATGACGAGGATTGTTAACATCCAGCGAGTCGTGATAGAACGCCGCCAGCGCGCCGGTAATACCACACATGACTGCCATTGGATGTGAGTCGCGACGGAAAGCGTGGAACAGACGGGTAATCTGCTCGTGGATCATGGTATGACGGGTCACCGTAGTTTTAAATTCGTCATACTGTTCCTGAGTCGGTTTTTCACCATTCAGCAGGATGTAACAAACTTCCAGGTAGTTAGAATCGGTCGCCAGCTGATCGATCGGGAAACCGCGGTGCAGCAAAATACCTTCATCACCATCAATAAAAGTAATTTTAGATTCGCAGGATGCGGTTGAAGTGAAGCCTGGGTCAAAGGTGAACACACCTTTTGAACCGAGAGTACGGATATCAATAACATCTTGACCCAGCGTGCCTTTCAGCACATCCAGTTCAACAGCTGTGTCCCCGTTGAGGGTGAGTTTTGCTTTTGTATCAGCCATTTAAGGTCTCCTTAGCGCCTTATTACGTAAGACTGCCGGAACTTAAATTTGCCTTCGCACATCAACCTGGCTTTACCCGTTTGTTATTTGGCTCGCCGCTCTGTGAAAGAGGGGAAAACCTGGGTACAGAGCTCTGGGCGCTTGCAGGTAAAGGATCCATTGATGACGAATAAATGGCGAATCAAGTACTTAGCAATCCGAATTATTAAACTTGTCTACCACTAATAACTGTCCCGAATGAATTGGTCAATACTTCCACACTGTTACATAAGTTAATCTTAGGTGAAATACCGACTTCATAACTTTTACGCATTATATGCTTTTCCTGGTAATGTTTGTAACAACTTTGTTGAATGATTGTCAAATTAGATGATTAAAAATTAAATAAATGTTGTTATCGTGACCTGGATCACTGTTCAGGATAAAACCCGACAAACTATATGTAGGTTAATTGTAATGATTTTGTGAACAGCCTATACTGCCGCCAGGTCTCCGGAACACCCTGCAATCCCGAGCCACCCAGCGTTGTAACGTGTCGTTTTCGCATCTGGAAGCAGTGTTTTGCATGACGCGCAGTTATAGAAAGGACGCTGTCTGACCCGCAAGCAGACCGGAGGAAGGAAATCCCGACGTCTCCAGGTAACAGAAAGTTAACCTCTGTGCCCGTAGTCCCCAGGGAATAATAAGAACAGCATGTGGGCGTTATTCATGATAAGAAATGTGAAAAAACAAAGACCTGTTAATCTGGACCTACAGACCATCCGGTTCCCCATCACGGCGATAGCGTCCATTCTCCATCGCGTTTCCGGTGTGATCACCTTTGTTGCAGTGGGCATCCTGCTGTGGCTTCTGGGTACCAGCCTCTCTTCCCCTGAAGGTTTCGAGCAAGCTTCCGCGATTATGGGCAGCTTCTTCGTCAAATTTATCATGTGGGGCATCCTTACCGCTCTGGCGTATCACGTCGTCGTAGGTATTCGCCACATGATGATGGATTTTGGCTATCTGGAAGAAACATTCGAAGCGGGTAAACGCTCCGCCAAAATCTCCTTTGTTATTACTGTCGTGCTTTCACTTCTCGCAGGAGTCCTCGTATGGTAAGCAACGCCTCCGCATTAGGACGCAATGGCGTACATGATTTCATCCTCGTTCGCGCTACCGCTATCGTCCTGACGCTCTACATCATTTATATGGTCGGTTTTTTCGCCACCAGTGGCGAACTGACATATGAAGTCTGGATCGGTTTCTTCGCCTCTGCGTTCACCAAAGTGTTCACCCTGCTGGCGCTGTTTTCTATCTTGATTCATGCCTGGATCGGCATGTGGCAGGTGTTGACCGACTACGTTAAACCGCTGGCATTGCGCCTGATGCTGCAACTGGTGATTGTCGTTGCACTGGTGGTTTACGTGATTTATGGATTCGTTGTGGTGTGGGGTGTGTGATGAAATTGCCAGTCAGAGAATTTGATGCAGTTGTGATTGGTGCCGGTGGCGCAGGTATGCGCGCGGCGCTGCAAATTTCCCAGAGCGGCCAGACCTGTGCGCTGCTCTCTAAAGTCTTCCCGACCCGTTCCCATACCGTTTCTGCGCAAGGCGGCATTACCGTTGCGCTGGGTAATACCCATGAAGATAACTGGGAATGGCATATGTACGACACCGTAAAAGGGTCGGACTATATCGGTGACCAGGACGCGATTGAATATATGTGTAAAACCGGGCCGGAAGCGATTCTGGAACTCGAACACATGGGCCTGCCGTTCTCGCGTCTTGATGATGGTCGTATCTATCAACGTCCGTTTGGCGGTCAGTCGAAAAACTTCGGCGGCGAGCAGGCGGCACGCACTGCGGCGGCGGCTGACCGTACCGGTCACGCACTGTTGCACACGCTTTATCAGCAGAACCTGAAAAACCACACCACCATTTTCTCCGAGTGGTATGCGCTGGATCTGGTGAAAAACCAGGATGGCGCGGTGGTGGGTTGTACCGCACTGTGCATCGAAACCGGTGAAGTGGTTTATTTCAAAGCCCGCGCTACCGTGCTGGCGACTGGCGGGGCAGGGCGTATTTATCAGTCCACCACTAACGCCCACATTAACACTGGCGACGGCGTCGGCATGGCTATCCGCGCAGGCGTACCGGTGCAGGATATGGAAATGTGGCAGTTCCACCCGACCGGTATTGCCGGTGCGGGCGTACTGGTCACCGAAGGTTGCCGTGGTGAAGGCGGTTATCTGCTGAACAAACATGGCGAACGCTTTATGGAGCGTTATGCGCCGAACGCCAAAGACCTGGCGGGCCGTGACGTGGTGGCGCGTTCCATCATGATTGAAATCCGTGAAGGTCGCGGCTGTGATGGTCCGTGGGGGCCACATGCGAAACTGAAACTCGACCACCTGGGTAAAGAAGTTCTCGAATCCCGTCTGCCGGGTATTCTGGAACTCTCCCGTACCTTCGCTCACGTTGATCCGGTGAAAGAGCCGATTCCGGTTATCCCAACCTGTCACTACATGATGGGTGGTATTCCGACCAAAGTGACCGGTCAGGCGCTGACGGTGAACGAGAAAGGCGAAGATGTGGTTGTTCCGGGGCTGTTTGCCGTTGGTGAAATCGCTTGTGTATCGGTACACGGCGCTAACCGTCTGGGCGGCAACTCGCTGCTGGACCTGGTGGTCTTTGGTCGCGCAGCGGGTCTGCATCTGCAAGAGTCTATCGCCGAGCAGGGCGCATTGCGCGATGCCAGCGAGTCTGATGTTGAAGCATCTCTGGATCGTCTGAACCGCTGGAACAATAATCGTAACGGTGAAGATCCGGTGGCGATTCGTAAAGCGCTGCAAGAATGTATGCAGCATAACTTCTCGGTCTTCCGTGAAGGTGATGCGATGGCGAAAGGGCTTGAGCAGTTGAAAGTTATCCGCGAGCGTCTGAAAAATGCCCGTCTGGATGACACTTCCAGCGAGTTCAACACCCAGCGCGTTGAGTGCCTGGAACTGGATAACCTGATGGAAACGGCGTATGCAACGGCTGTTTCTGCCAACTTCCGTACCGAAAGCCGTGGCGCGCATAGCCGCTTCGACTTCCCGGATCGTGATGATGAAAACTGGCTGTGCCACTCCCTGTATCTGCCAGAGTCGGAATCCATGACGCGCCGAAGCGTCAACATGGAACCGAAACTGCGCCCGGCATTCCCGCCGAAGATTCGTACTTACTAATGCGGAGACAGGAAAATGAGACTCGAGTTTTCAATTTATCGCTATAACCCGGATGTTGATGATGCTCCGCGTATGCAGGATTACACCCTGGAAGCGGAAGAAGGTCGCGACATGATGTTGCTGGATGCGCTTATCCAGCTGAAAGAGAAAGATCCCAGCCTGTCGTTCCGCCGCTCCTGCCGTGAAGGTGTGTGCGGTTCCGACGGTCTGAACATGAACGGCAAGAATGGTCTGGCCTGTATTACCCCGATTTCGGCACTCAACCAGCCGGGCAAGAAGATTGTGATTCGCCCGCTGCCAGGTTTACCGGTGATCCGCGATTTGGTGGTAGACATGGGACAATTCTATGCGCAATATGAGAAAATTAAGCCTTACCTGTTGAATAATGGACAAAATCCGCCAGCTCGCGAGCATTTACAGATGCCAGAGCAGCGCGAAAAACTCGACGGGCTGTATGAATGTATTCTCTGCGCATGTTGTTCAACCTCTTGTCCGTCTTTCTGGTGGAATCCCGATAAGTTTATCGGCCCGGCAGGCTTGTTAGCGGCATATCGTTTCCTGATCGATAGCCGTGATACCGAGACTGACAGCCGCCTCGACGGTTTGAGCGATGCATTCAGTGTATTCCGCTGTCACAGCATCATGAACTGCGTCAGTGTATGTCCGAAGGGGCTGAACCCGACGCGCGCCATCGGCCATATCAAGTCGATGTTGTTGCAACGTAATGCGTAATTAAATGTTGATGCCGGGGAAATCCCCCGGCTATTCAGGAAATCTTTAAAAACTGCCCCTGACACTAAGACAGTTTTTAAAGGTTCCTTCGCGAGCCACTACGTAGACAAGAGCTCGCAAGTGAACCCCGGCACGCACATAACTGTGCGTGGTAGTATCCACGGCGAAGTAAGCATAAAAAAGATGCTTAAGGGATCACGATGCAGAACAGCGCTTTGAAAGCCTGGTTGGACTCTTCTTACCTCTCTGGCGCAAACCAGAGCTGGATAGAACAGCTCTATGAAGACTTCTTAACCGATCCTGACTCGGTTGACGCTAACTGGCGTTCGACGTTCCAGCAGTTACCTGGTACGGGAGTCAAACCGGATCAATTCCACTCTCAAACGCGTGAATATTTCCGCCGCCTGGCGAAAGACGCTTCACGTTACTCTTCAACGATCTCCGACCCTGACACCAATGTAAAGCAGGTTAAAGTCCTGCAGCTCATTAACGCATACCGCTTCCGTGGTCACCAGCATGCGAATCTCGATCCGCTGGGACTGTGGCAGCAAGATAAAGTGGCCGATCTGGATCCGTCTTTCCACGATCTGACCGAAGCAGACTTCCAGGAGACCTTCAACGTCGGTTCATTTGCCAGCGGCAAAGAAACCATGAAACTCGGCGAGCTGCTGGAAGCCCTCAAGCAAACCTACTGCGGCCCGATTGGTGCCGAGTATATGCACATTACCAGCACCGAAGAAAAACGCTGGATCCAACAGCGTATCGAGTCTGGTCGCGCGACTTTCAATAGCGAAGAGAAAAAACGCTTCTTAAGCGAACTGACCGCCGCTGAAGGCCTTGAACGTTACCTCGGCGCAAAATTCCCTGGCGCAAAACGCTTCTCGCTGGAAGGCGGTGACGCGTTAATCCCGATGCTTAAAGAGATGATCCGCCACGCTGGCAACAGCGGCACCCGGGAAGTGGTTCTCGGGATGGCGCACCGTGGTCGTCTGAACGTGTTGGTGAACGTGCTGGGTAAAAAACCGCAAGACTTGTTCGACGAGTTTGCCGGTAAACATAAAGAACACCTCGGCACGGGTGACGTGAAATACCACATGGGCTTCTCGTCTGACTTCCAGACCGATGGCGGCTTGGTGCACCTGGCGCTGGCGTTTAACCCGTCTCACCTTGAGATTGTAAGCCCGGTCGTTATCGGCTCTGTTCGTGCCCGTCTGGACAGACTTGATGAGCCGAGCAGCAACAAAGTGCTGCCAATTACCATCCACGGTGACGCCGCAGTGACCGGACAGGGCGTGGTTCAGGAAACCCTGAACATGTCGAAAGCGCGTGGTTATGAAGTTGGCGGTACGGTACGTATCGTTATCAACAACCAGGTTGGTTTCACCACCTCTAATCCGCTGGATGCCCGTTCTACGCCGTACTGTACTGATATCGGCAAGATGGTTCAGGCACCGATTTTCCACGTTAACGCGGACGATCCGGAAGCCGTTGCCTTTGTGACCCGTCTGGCGCTCGATTTCCGTAACACCTTTAAACGTGATGTCTTCATCGACCTGGTATGCTACCGCCGTCACGGCCACAACGAAGCCGACGAGCCGAGCGCAACCCAGCCGCTGATGTATCAGAAAATCAAAAAACATCCGACACCGCGCAAAATCTACGCTGACAAGCTGGAGCAGGAAAAAGTGGCGACGCTGGAAGATGCCACCGAGATGGTTAACCTGTACCGCGATGCGCTGGATGCTGGCGATTGCGTGGTAGCAGAGTGGCGTCCGATGAACATGCACTCTTTCACCTGGTCGCCGTACCTCAACCACGAATGGGACGAAGAGTACCCGAACAAAGTTGAGATGAAGCGCCTGCAGGAACTGGCTAAACGCATCAGCACGGTGCCGGAAGCGGTTGAAATGCAGTCTCGCGTTGCCAAGATTTATGGCGATCGCCAGGCGATGGCTGCCGGTGAGAAACTGTTCGACTGGGGCGGCGCGGAAAACCTCGCTTACGCCACGCTGGTTGACGAAGGCATTCCGGTTCGCCTGTCGGGTGAAGACTCCGGTCGCGGTACCTTCTTCCACCGCCACGCGGTGATCCACAACCAGTCTAACGGTTCCACTTACACGCCGCTGCAACACATCCATAACGGCCAGGGCGCGTTCCGTGTTTGGGACTCCGTACTGTCTGAAGAAGCAGTGCTGGCGTTTGAATACGGTTATGCCACCGCAGAACCACGCACCCTGACCATCTGGGAAGCGCAGTTCGGTGACTTCGCCAACGGTGCGCAGGTGGTTATCGACCAGTTCATCTCCTCTGGCGAGCAGAAATGGGGCCGGATGTGTGGTCTGGTGATGTTGCTGCCGCACGGTTACGAAGGGCAGGGGCCGGAGCACTCCTCCGCGCGTCTGGAACGTTATCTGCAACTTTGTGCTGAGCAAAACATGCAGGTTTGCGTACCGTCTACCCCGGCACAGGTTTACCACATGCTGCGTCGTCAGGCGCTGCGCGGGATGCGTCGTCCGCTGGTCGTGATGTCGCCGAAATCCCTGCTGCGTCATCCGCTGGCGGTTTCCAGCCTCGAAGAACTGGCGAACGGCACCTTCCTGCCAGCCATCGGTGAAATCGACGAGCTTGATCCGAAGGGCGTGAAGCGCGTAGTAATGTGTTCTGGTAAGGTTTATTACGACCTGCTGGAACAGCGTCGTAAGAACAATCAACACGATGTCGCCATTGTGCGTATCGAGCAACTCTACCCGTTCCCGCATAAAGCGATGCAGGAAGTGTTGCAGCAGTTTGCTCACGTCAAGGATTTTGTCTGGTGCCAGGAAGAGCCGCTCAACCAGGGCGCATGGTACTGCAGCCAGCATCATTTCCGTGAAGTGATTCCGTTTGGGGCTTCTCTGCGTTATGCAGGCCGCCCGGCCTCCGCCTCTCCGGCGGTAGGGTATATGTCCGTTCACCAGAAACAGCAACAAGATCTGGTTAATGACGCGCTGAACGTCGAATAAATAAAGGATACACAATGAGTAGCGTAGATATTCTGGTCCCTGACCTGCCTGAATCCGTAGCCGATGCCACCGTCGCAACCTGGCATAAAAAACCCGGCGACGCAGTCGTACGTGATGAAGTGCTGGTAGAAATCGAAACTGACAAAGTGGTACTGGAAGTACCGGCATCAGCAGACGGCATTCTGGATGCGGTTCTGGAAGATGAAGGTACAACGGTAACGTCTCGTCAGATCCTTGGTCGCCTGCGTGAAGGCAACAGCGCCGGTAAAGAAACCAGCGCCAAATCTGAAGAGAAAGCGTCCACTCCGGCGCAACGCCAGCAGGCGTCTCTGGAAGAGCAAAACAACGATGCGTTAAGCCCGGCGATCCGTCGCCTGCTGGCTGAACACAATCTCGACGCCAGCGCCATTAAAGGCACCGGTGTGGGTGGTCGTCTGACTCGTGAAGATGTGGAAAAACATCTGGCGAAAGCCCCGGCGAAAGAGTCTGCTCCGGCAGCGGCTGATCCGGCGGCGCAACCGGCTCTGGCTGCACGTAGTGAAAAACGTGTCCCGATGACTCGCCTGCGTAAGCGTGTGGCAGAGCGTCTGCTGGAAGCGAAAAACTCCACCGCCATGCTGACCACGTTCAACGAAGTCAACATGAAGCCGATTATGGATCTGCGTAAGCAGTACGGTGAAGCGTTTGAAAAACGCCACGGCATCCGTCTGGGCTTTATGTCCTTCTACGTGAAAGCGGTGGTTGAAGCCCTGAAACGTTACCCGGAAGTGAACGCGTCTATCGACGGCGATGACGTGGTTTACCACAACTATTTCGACGTCAGCATGGCGGTTTCTACGCCGCGCGGCCTGGTGACACCGGTACTGCGTGATGTCGATACCCTCGGCATGGCAGACATCGAGAAGAAAATCAAAGAGCTGGCAGTCAAAGGCCGTGACGGCAAGCTGACCGTTGAAGATCTGACCGGTGGTAACTTCACCATCACCAACGGTGGTGTGTTCGGTTCCCTGATGTCTACGCCGATCATCAACCCGCCGCAGAGCGCAATTCTGGGTATGCACGCTATCAAAGATCGTCCGATGGCGGTGAATGGTCAGGTTGAGATCCTGCCGATGATGTACCTGGCGCTGTCCTACGATCACCGTCTGATCGATGGTCGCGAATCCGTGGGCTTCCTGGTAACGATCAAAGAGTTGCTGGAAGATCCGACGCGTCTGCTGCTGGACGTGTAGTAGTTTAAGCTTCACCTGCACTGTAGACCGACGTGGATAGGGTGTCGGTCTACGGTTTAAAAGATAACGATTACTGAAGGATGGACAGAACACATGAACTTACATGAATATCAGGCAAAACAACTTTTTGCCCGCTATGGCTTACCAGCACCGGTGGGTTATGCCTGTACTACTCCGCGCGAAGCAGAAGAAGCCGCTTCAAAAATCGGTGCCGGCCCGTGGGTAGTGAAATGTCAGGTTCACGCTGGTGGCCGCGGTAAAGCGGGCGGTGTGAAAGTTGTAAACAGCAAAGAAGACATCCGTGCTTTTGCAGAAAACTGGCTCGGCAAGCGTCTGGTAACGTATCAAACAGATGCCAATGGCCAACCGGTTAACCAGATTCTGGTTGAAGCAGCGACCGATATCGCTAAAGAGCTGTATCTCGGTGCCGTTGTAGACCGTAGTTCCCGTCGCGTGGTCTTTATGGCCTCCACCGAAGGCGGCGTGGAAATCGAAAAAGTGGCGGAAGAAACTCCGCACCTGATCCATAAAGTTGCGCTTGATCCGCTGACAGGCCCGATGCCGTATCAGGGACGCGAGCTGGCGTTCAAACTGGGTCTGGAAGGTAAACTGGTTCAGCAGTTCACCAAAATCTTCATGGGCCTGGCGACCATTTTCCTGGAGCGCGACCTGGCGTTGATCGAAATCAACCCGCTGGTCATCACCAAACAGGGCGATCTGATTTGCCTCGACGGCAAACTGGGCGCTGACGGCAACGCACTGTTCCGCCAGCCTGATCTGCGCGAAATGCGTGACCAGTCGCAGGAAGATCCGCGTGAAGCACAGGCTGCACAGTGGGAACTGAACTACGTTGCGCTGGACGGTAACATCGGTTGTATGGTTAACGGCGCAGGTCTGGCGATGGGTACGATGGACATCGTTAAACTGCACGGCGGCGAACCGGCTAACTTCCTTGACGTTGGCGGCGGCGCAACCAAAGAACGTGTAACCGAAGCGTTCAAAATCATCCTCTCTGACGACAAAGTGAAAGCCGTTCTGGTTAACATCTTCGGCGGTATCGTTCGTTGCGACCTGATCGCTGACGGTATCATCGGCGCGGTAGCAGAAGTGGGTGTTAACGTACCGGTCGTGGTACGTCTGGAAGGTAACAACGCCGAACTCGGCGCGAAGAAACTGGCTGACAGCGGCCTGAATATTATTGCAGCAAAAGGTCTGACGGATGCAGCTCAGCAGGTTGTTGCCGCAGTGGAGGGGAAATAATGTCCATTTTAATTGATAAAAACACCAAGGTTATCTGCCAGGGCTTTACTGGTAGCCAGGGGACTTTCCACTCAGAACAGGCCATTGCATACGGCACTAAAATGGTTGGCGGCGTAACCCCAGGTAAAGGCGGTACTACCCACCTCGGCCTGCCGGTGTTCAACACCGTGCGTGAAGCTGTTGCTGCTACTGGCGCTACCGCTTCTGTTATCTACGTACCAGCACCGTTCTGCAAAGACTCCATTCTGGAAGCTATTGATGCAGGCATCAAACTGATTATCACCATCACTGAAGGCATCCCGACGCTGGATATGCTGACTGTGAAAGTGAAACTGGACGAAGCCGGCGTTCGTATGATCGGCCCGAACTGCCCGGGCGTTATCACTCCGGGTGAATGCAAAATCGGTATCCAGCCGGGTCACATTCACAAACCGGGTAAAGTGGGTATCGTTTCCCGTTCCGGTACACTGACCTATGAAGCGGTTAAACAGACCACGGATTACGGTTTCGGTCAGTCGACCTGTGTTGGTATCGGCGGTGACCCGATCCCTGGCTCTAACTTTATCGACATTCTCGAAATGTTCGAAAAAGATCCGCAGACCGAAGCGATCGTAATGATCGGTGAGATCGGCGGTAGCGCTGAAGAAGAAGCGGCAGCGTACATCAAAGAGCATGTTACCAAGCCAGTTGTGGGTTACATCGCTGGTGTGACTGCGCCGAAAGGCAAACGTATGGGCCACGCGGGTGCCATCATTGCCGGTGGGAAAGGGACTGCGGATGAGAAATTTGCTGCTCTGGAAGCCGCAGGCGTGAAAACCGTTCGCAGCCTGGCGGATATCGGTGAAGCACTGAAAACTGTTCTGAAATAAATATCTGTAATAAGAAATAGCCCTCGCCGCTTCCCTCTACAGGAATGGCGAAGGGCTGTCGGTTTCGACATGGTTGGCCATCGTATGATGGCCTTTTTTGTGCTTATCGCGATGATTTTCGTTGCGCTATCAGGGTAAATTTATAGTCATCGGTATTAAAAGCGTTGCGGCTATATTCAAACACCCGACCATCAACTAAATATCCACGCGATACTTTTTCAAGAATCGGCTTTGCCTGGCTGATATTAAGCAGACGGCTCATCTCTTCGGTTGGCATCAGAGGAATGATTTCCTGTTCGCTACGATCGATAACCATTTTCTTCACTTCTTCAATAAAGTGATATTTTGAATTTTCCATGACCTGCCAGGTGAGATCCGGGAACAACGCAAGCGGCATCCAGGTTTCTTCCAGCGCCATTGGCTTTTGCTTGCGATAGCGCACGCGCTTCACATGCCACACACGATCCTGCGCGGTGATTTGTAGCTGTTGCTGAAGAAAATCGTCAGCCGGAATCACTTCAAATATCAGGACTTCACTGTGTGTATCGACGTGACGGTCCGACAGTTTTTCATCAAAACTGGTTAACTGAAAAATATCGTAATTGACCCGCTCTTCTTTGACGTAAGTCCCGCTGCCCTGAATGCTTTCGAGGATCTGTTGCTCGACTAACTGGCGCAAAGCCTGACGCACCGTAACCCGGCTGACGCCAAACTCTGTTTGTAATGCCGATTCGGTAGGTAACGCATCGCCAGGTTTAAGCTCGCCACGCGCAATTTGTTCACGAATGCGATCGGCAATCTGCCGGTATAAGGGCTTGTGTCCCATTTTTAGTATCTCATTAATACGAATTTAGCCATTATGCCCGATAAATTCATCCTGTAAATAATATAAATACAATACAAATAATTTCAATCAAGTGAAATTGATCACATAATGGTATTGTTTTATCGGGCACACTGGCGCGACTATAAAAACGATCAAGTGAGGATCATGATGAATCTGACGACTCTGACCCACCGCGATGCGTTGTGTCTGAATGCGCGCTTTACCAGCCGTGAAGAGGCCATCCACGCGTTGACTCAACGTCTTGCTGCTCTGGGGAAAATTTCCAGTACTGAGCAATTTCTGGAAGAAGTGTATCGCCGTGAAAGCCTTGGCCCGACCGCCTTAGGTGAAGGGTTGGCTGTGCCGCATGGCAAAACTGCTGCGGTAAAAGAAGCGGCGTTTGCGGTCGCCACACTCAGCGAGCCGCTTCAGTGGGAAGGCGTTGATGGCCCGGAAGCGGTTGATTTAGTGGTGCTGCTGGCGATTCCCCCCAATGAAGCGGGTACTACGCATATGCAACTGCTGACAGCGCTGACCACGCGCCTGGCGGATGATGAGATTCGGGCGCGTATACAGTCGGCGACGACGCCTGATGAGTTGCTCTCGGCGCTGGATGACAAGGGAGGCACGCAACCTTCTGCCTCTTTTTCCAACGCGCCAACTATCGTCTGCGTAACGGCCTGTCCGGCGGGTATTGCTCACACCTATATGGCTGCGGAATATCTGGAAAAAGCCGGACGCAAACTCGGCGTAAATGTTTACGTTGAAAAACAAGGCGCTAACGGCATTGAAGGGCGTTTAACGGCGGATCAACTCAATAGTGCAACCGCCTGTATTTTTGCGGCTGAAGTCGCCATCAAGGAGAGTGAGCGTTTTAATGGCATTCCCGCGCTTTCAGTGCCTGTTGCCGAGCCGATTCGCCATGCAGAAGCGTTGATCCAACAAGCGCTTACCCTCAAGCGTAGCGATGAGACGCGTACCGTACAGCAAGATACGCAACCGGTGAAAAGTGTCAAAACGGAGCTGAAACAGGCACTGTTGAGCGGAATCTCTTTTGCCGTACCGTTGATTGTCGCGGGGGGCACGGTGCTGGCGGTCGCGGTATTACTGTCGCAAATCTTCGGGCTACAAGATCTGTTTAATGAAGAAAACTCCTGGCTGTGGATGTACCGCAAGCTGGGCGGCGGGCTGCTCGGAATTTTGATGGTACCGGTGCTCGCGGCCTATACCGCCTATTCTCTGGCAGATAAACCGGCGTTAGCGCCAGGCTTTGCGGCTGGACTTGCCGCCAACATGATCGGCTCCGGGTTTCTCGGCGCGGTCGTTGGCGGATTGATAGCCGGTTACTTGATGCGCTGGGTGAAAAATCACTTGCGTCTTAGCAGTAAATTCAATGGATTCCTGACTTTTTATCTCTACCCGGTGCTCGGTACGTTGGGAGCGGGCAGTCTGATGCTGTTTGTGGTGGGAGAACCTGTCGCCTGGATCAATAACTCGCTTACCGCCTGGCTGAACGGTCTGTCAGGAAGTAACGCGCTGTTGCTGGGTGCCATTCTCGGTTTTATGTGTTCCTTTGACCTTGGAGGGCCAGTGAACAAAGCCGCTTATGCATTCTGCCTGGGCGCAATGGCGAACGGCGTTTACGGCCCGTATGCCATTTTCGCCTCCGTCAAAATGGTTTCGGCATTTACCGTAACCGCTTCCACGATGCTCGCACCGCGCCTGTTTAAAGAGTTTGAAATTGAGACCGGGAAATCCACCTGGCTGTTAGGGCTGGCAGGTATTACCGAAGGGGCGATCCCGATGGCGATTGAAGATCCGCTGCGGGTTATTGGTTCGTTTGTGCTGGGCTCTATGGTAACGGGCGCTATTGTCGGTGCGATGAATATCGGCCTTTCGACACCCGGTGCCGGCATTTTCTCGCTCTTTTTACTTCATGATAATGGCGCGGGCGGTGTTATGGCGGCAATTGGCTGGTTTGGTGCGGCATTGGTGGGGGCTGCAATCTCGACTGCAATTCTCCTGATCTGGCGGCGTCACGCGGTTAAGCATGGCAACTATCTGACTGATGGCGTAATGCCATAAACAAAAAGGAAACGACGATGAAAGCGGTATCTCGCGTTCACATCACCCCGCATATGCATTGGGATCGGGAGTGGTATTTCACCACCGAAGAGTCACGCATTCTGCTGGTCAATAATATGGAAGAGATCCTGTGCCGACTGGAACAGGACAACGAATACAAATATTACGTACTCGACGGGCAAACGGCGATCCTCGAAGATTATTTCGCGGTGAAACCGGAAAACAAAGACCGCGTGAAGAAACAGGTAGAAGCCGGTAAGTTGATTATCGGCCCCTGGTATACCCAGACCGATACCACGATTGTTTCTGCGGAATCCATCGTCCGTAATCTGATGTACGGAATGCGTGACTGCCTCGCGTTTGGCGAGCCGATGAAAATAGGTTATTTACCGGATTCCTTTGGCATGTCCGGGCAACTGCCGCATATCTACAATGGATTTGGCATTACCCGCACTATGTTCTGGCGCGGATGTTCGGAGCGCCACGGTACTGATAAAACCGAGTTTTTATGGCAAAGCAGTGACGGTAGCGAAGTGACGGCGCAGGTGCTGCCGTTGGGTTATGCCATCGGTAAGTACTTACCTGCCGACGAAAACGGATTACGCAAACGCCTCGACAGTTATTTTGACGTGCTGGAAAAAGCGTCTGTAACCAAAGAGATTTTATTGCCGAATGGTCATGACCAGATGCCATTGCAGCAAAATATCTTCGAAGTGATGGAGAAACTTCGCGAAATTTATCCTCAACGAAAGTTTGTGATGAGCCGCTTTGAAGAGGTATTCGAGCAGATTGAAGCGCAGCGTGAAAGTCTGGCAACCCTGAAAGGGGAATTTATTGATGGCAAATATATGCGCGTGCATCGCACCATCGGTTCTACGCGTATGGATATCAAAATTGCCCACGCGCGTATTGAAAATAAGATTGTTAATCTGCTGGAACCGCTGGCAACACTGGCCTGGACGTTGGGTTTTGAATACCACCACGGCTTGCTGGAGAAAATGTGGAAAGAGATCTTAAAAAATCATGCCCACGACAGTATCGGTTGTTGTTGCAGTGACAAAGTTCATCGCGAAATCGTCGCCCGCTTCGAACTGGCTGAAGACATGGCGGATAATCTGATTCGTTTCTACATGCGCAAAATTGCCGACAACATGCCGCAGAGCGACGCCGACAAACTCGTCCTGTTTAACCTGATGCCCTGGCCGCGTGAAGAAGTGATCAACACCACTGTGCGCCTGCGCGCCAGCCAGTTTAATTTGCGGGACGATCGCGGCCAGCCTGTGCCGTATTTTATTCGCCATGCCCGTGAGATCGATCCAGGCCTAATCGATCGGCAAATTGTTCATTATGGCAATTATGATCCCTTTATGGAGTTCGACATCCAGATCAACCAGATTGTCCCTTCTATGGGCTATCGCACGCTTTATATTGAAGCGAATCAGCCTGGCAACGTGATTGCGGCAAAAAGTGACGCTGAAGGGATTCTGGAAAATGCTTTCTGGCAGATTGCGCTCAATGAGGATGGTTCTCTGCAACTGGTAGATAAAGACAGCGGTGTGCGCTATGACCGGGTATTGCAAATTGAAGAAAGCTCTGATGATGGTGATGAATATGACTATTCACCCGCAAAAGAAGAGTGGGTAATTACCGCGGCGAACGCGAAACCGCAATGCGATATTATTCATGAAGCCTGGCAGAGCAGGGCTGTTATCCGTTATGAAATGGCGGTGCCGCGTAATCTGCAAGAACGCAGCGCAAGACAATCCACTGGCAGAGTAGGGGTGGAAATGGTTGTCACTTTGAGTGATAACAGCAGGCGCATTGATGTGGATATCAACCTTGATAACCAGGCTGACGATCATCGTCTTCGCGTCCTGGTCCCTACACCTTTTAACACCGACAGTGTTCTGGCAGATACCCAGTTTGGTTCGCTAACGCGCCCCGTGAACGACAGTGCAATGAACAACTGGCAGCAAGAAGGCTGGAAAGAAGCGCCGGTTCCGGTATGGAATATGCTCAACTATGCTGCCTTACAGGAAGGGCGTAACGGCATGGCTGTCTTTAGCGAAGGGTTACGTGAATTTGAAGTCATCGGTGAAGAGAAGAAAACCTTTGCCATTACGTTGCTGCGTGGCGTGGGCTTACTGGGGAAAGAAGATCTGCTTTTAAGGCCTGGGCGGCCTTCGGGAATTAAAATGCCAGTCCCGGACTCACAACTACGTGGTCTGCTTTCTTGTCGCCTAAGTTTATTGAGTTATACCGGTACGCCAACCGCCGCTGGTGTAGCTCAGCAGGCGCGAGCATGGCTGACTCCAGTACAGTGTTACAACAAAATCCCATGGGATGCGATGAAGCTCAACAAAGCCGGATTCAACGTGCCGGAAAGTTATAGTTTGTTGAAAATGCCCCCAGTGGGATGCCTGATAAGCGCACTTAAGAAAGCTGAAGACCGACAAGAAGTGATTTTACGGCTGTTTAATCCGGCTGAATCAGCAACCTGTGATGCGACTGTTGCTTTCAGTCGCGAGGTGATTTCTTGCTCAGAAACGATGATGGATGAACACATTACCACCGAGGAAAATCAAGGTTCAAATCTATCGGGGCCTTTTTTACCCGGCCAGTCACGGACGTTCAGTTACCGGCTTGCCTGAATAGCAATCAAACCGAAGCCACATATGCGCGGCCAGATTGTTGACAAAGGGCGCTTTGTTCATGCCGGATACGGCATGAACGCTTTATTCGGTCTACAAAAGCAGGCAAATTCAATATATTGCAGAGATGATGTAGACACTGGCAAGCGTAGCGCATCAGGTAATTTTGCGTTTATCTTCACTCTCAAGCCACGTATATGTGGCTTTATTTTTAACAAAATAATAACCCTGGGTGAGTTAATTATAATATAATTATAAGTTAATTAAATGTTAATATCGGCGGGGGTGGATTTATGCCTTTATTAGTAATCCTGAAACTCTGCGTCGTATTAGCCAGTGACCAAAAAAAGAATTAAGGTCAACCGTGCTGTTTTTGCTTCGTCTCTTTTTATCTTTAATTGCCAACCGAAACTAATTTCAGCCTTATAACTCACACATTTTAAACATAAATGTCACTAAAGTTACCTTATTGAAACATGATTAACATAATTTGTAGGAATTGATATTTATCAATGTATAAGTCTTGGAAATGGGCATCAAAAAGAGATAAATTGTTCTCGATCAAATTGGCTGAAAGGCGGTAATTTAGCTATAAATTGATCACCGTCGAAAAATGCAAATTTGCTTCAACAAAAACCTGTTTATTGTAAGGATTTTGCGGCGTAATATATACGTGGGATCAATTTGAGTTTTTATTAACATGTTTGCAACCTTTCTTTACGCCGTTTTTGTGTGCATTCACATGGTATGATGAAAGTGTTCAAACAAATTTCTATTGGGGCATGCGTGTGACCCTTTCTAACGGGGTTCACTCTCGGAGTCTTCATGCGATGAGCAAGGAGTCATGATGTTAGATATAGTCGAACTGTCGCGCTTACAGTTTGCCTTGACCGCGATGTACCACTTCCTTTTTGTGCCACTGACGCTCGGTATGGCGTTCCTGCTGGCCATTATGGAAACGGTCTACGTCCTCTCCGGCAAACAGATTTATAAAGATATGACCAAGTTCTGGGGCAAGTTGTTTGGTATCAACTTCGCTCTGGGTGTGGCTACCGGTCTGACCATGGAGTTCCAGTTCGGGACTAACTGGTCTTACTATTCCCACTATGTAGGGGATATCTTCGGTGCGCCGCTGGCAATCGAAGGTCTGATGGCCTTCTTCCTCGAATCCACCTTTGTAGGTCTGTTCTTCTTCGGTTGGGATCGTCTGGGTAAAGTTCAGCATATGTGTGTCACCTGGCTGGTGGCGCTCGGTTCAAACCTGTCCGCACTGTGGATTCTGGTTGCGAACGGCTGGATGCAAAACCCAATCGCGTCCGATTTCAACTTTGAAACTATGCGTATGGAGATGGTGAGCTTCTCCGAGCTGGTGCTTAACCCGGTTGCTCAGGTGAAATTCGTTCACACTGTAGCGTCTGGTTATGTGACTGGCGCGATGTTCATCCTCGGTATCAGCGCATGGTATATGCTGAAAGGTCGTGACTTCGCCTTCGCTAAACGCTCCTTTGCTATCGCTGCCAGCTTCGGTATGGCTGCTGTTCTGTCTGTTATTGTTCTGGGTGATGAATCCGGCTACGAAATGGGCGACGTGCAGAAAACCAAACTGGCTGCTATTGAAGCCGAGTGGGAAACGCAACCTGCGCCTGCTGCCTTTACTCTGTTCGGCATTCCTGATCAGGAAGAGGAGACGAACAAATTTGCGATTCAGATCCCTTACGCACTGGGCATCATTGCAACGCGTTCCGTGGATACCCCGGTTATCGGCCTGAAAGAGCTGATGGTGCAGCATGAAGAACGCATTCGTAACGGGATGAAGGCGTACTCTCTGCTCGAACAACTGCGTTCTGGTTCTACCGACCAGGCGGTTCGTGACCAGTTCAATAGCATGAAGAAAGACCTCGGTTACGGTCTGCTGCTGAAACGCTATACGCCAAACGTGGCTGATGCGACTGAAGCGCAGATTCAACAGGCAACCAAAGACTCCATCCCGCGTGTAGCGCCGCTGTACTTTGCGTTCCGTATCATGGTGGCGTGTGGCTTCCTGCTTCTGGCAATCATCGCGCTCTCTTTCTGGAGTGTCATCCGCAACCGCATTGGCGAGAAAAAATGGCTTCTGCGCGCCGCGCTGTACGGTATTCCGCTGCCGTGGATTGCTGTAGAAGCGGGCTGGTTCGTGGCTGAATATGGCCGCCAACCGTGGGCTATCGGTGAAGTGCTGCCGACAGCTGTGGCGAACTCGTCACTGACCGCAGGCGATCTCATCTTCTCAATGGTGCTGATTTGCGGCCTGTATACCCTGTTCCTGGTGGCAGAATTGTTCTTAATGTTCAAATTTGCACGCCTCGGCCCAAGCAGCCTGAAAACCGGTCGCTATCACTTTGAGCAGTCTTCCACGACTACTCAGCCGGCACGCTAAGACAGGAGTCGTCAAATGATCGATTATGAAGTATTGCGTTTTATCTGGTGGCTGCTGGTTGGCGTTCTGCTGATTGGTTTTGCAGTCACTGACGGTTTCGACATGGGGGTGGGCATGCTCACCCGTTTCCTCGGTCGTAACGACACCGAGCGTCGAATTATGATTAACTCCATTGCACCACACTGGGACGGTAACCAGGTTTGGCTGATCACCGCGGGCGGCGCACTCTTTGCTGCCTGGCCGATGGTCTATGCCGCTGCGTTCTCCGGCTTCTATGTGGCGATGATCCTCGTGCTGGCGTCTTTGTTCTTCCGTCCGGTCGGTTTTGACTACCGCTCCAAGATTGAAGAAACCCGCTGGCGTAACATGTGGGACTGGGGCATCTTCATTGGTAGCTTCGTTCCGCCGCTGGTAATTGGTGTAGCGTTCGGTAACCTGTTGCAGGGCGTACCGTTCAACGTTGATGAATATCTGCGTCTGTACTACACCGGTAACTTCTTCCAGTTGCTTAACCCGTTCGGCCTGCTGGCAGGCGTGGTGAGCGTAGGGATGATCATTACTCAGGGCGCAACCTATCTGCAAATGCGTACCGTGGGCGAACTGCACCTGCGTACCCGTGCAACGGCTCAGGTGGCTGCGCTGGTGACACTGGTCTGTTTCGCACTGGCTGGCGTATGGGTGATGTACGGTATCGATGGTTATGTCGTGAAATCGACAATGGACCATTACGCAGCCTCTAACCCACTGAATAAAGAAGTGGTTCGTGAAGCTGGCGCATGGCTGGTTAACTTCAACAACACGCCAATTCTGTGGGCTATTCCGGCACTGGGTGTGGTTCTGCCGCTGCTGACCATCCTGACTGCACGTATGGATAAAGCCGCGTGGGCGTTTGTGTTCTCCTCCCTGACGCTGGCCTGCATCATCCTGACAGCCGGTATCGCAATGTTCCCGTTTGTGATGCCGTCCAGCACCATGATGAACGCAAGTCTGACAATGTGGGATGCAACTTCCAGCCAGCTGACGCTTAACGTCATGACCTGGGTTGCGGTGGTTCTGGTACCGATCATTCTGCTCTACACCGCCTGGTGTTACTGGAAAATGTTCGGTCGTATCACCAAAGAAGATATTGAACGTAACACCCACTCTCTGTACTAAGTAAGGAGCTAAAAATGTGGTATTTCGCATGGATTCTGGGAACGCTTCTTGCCTGTTCGTTTGGGGTAATCACCGCGCTGGCGCTTGAACACGTCGAATCAGGCAAAGCCGGTCAAGAAGACATCTGATGAGTAAGATTATCGCGACTTTGTATGCGGTAATGGACAAGCGCCCCCTGCGGGCGCTTTCCTTCGTGATGGCGCTTCTGTTAGCAGGATGTATGTTTTGGGACCCATCTCGTTTTGCCGCGAAGACCAGTGAACTGGAAATCTGGCATGGTTTATTGCTGATGTGGGCCGTCTGTGCTGGTGTGATTCACGGCGTGGGCTTTCGTCCGCAGAAGGTTCTTTGGCAAGGGATTTTTTGCCCATTGCTTGCCGATATTGTTCTCATTGTCGGGCTGATTTTCTTCTTCTTTTAAATCAGAATTCTCTTTAAAAAATTATGGGCCGCTCCAGGCCCATAAATTTTTACGCTCCCTTAACTTGCCCTCATTCCCAAACCTCAATCGCGCGCGTATAGTAGCAGCGTTTAAAAGCTCTAACTTTTGTTGCATTACCGGGATGTAAAGTGAATACAACGCTGTTTCGATGGCCGGTTCGCGTCTACTATGAAGATACCGATGCCGGTGGTGTGGTGTACCACGCCAGTTACGTCGCTTTTTATGAAAGAGCACGCACAGAGATGCTGCGTCATCATCACTTCAGTCAGCAGGCGCTGATGGCTGAACGCGTTGCCTTTGTGGTACGTAAAATGACGGTGGAATATTACGCACCTGCGCGGCTCGACGATATGCTCGAAATACAGACTGAAATAACATCAATGCGTGGCACCTCTTTGGTTTTCACGCAACGTATTGTCAACGCCGAGAATACTTTGCTGAATGAAGCAGAGGTTCTGGTTGTTTGCGTTGACCCACTCAAAATGAAGCCTCGTGCGCTTCCCAAGTCTATTGTCGCGGAGTTTAAGCAGTGACTGACATGAATATCCTTGATTTGTTCCTGAAGGCTAGCCTTCTGGTTAAACTTATCATGTTGATTTTGATTGGTTTTTCAATCGCATCTTGGGCCATTATTATCCAGCGGACCCGTATTCTTAACGCAGCGGCGCGCGAAGCCGAAGCGTTTGAAGATAAATTCTGGTCTGGAATCGAACTCTCTCGCCTCTATCAAGAGAGCCAGGGGAAACGGGATAATCTGACTGGTTCGGAACAAATCTTTTACAGCGGGTTCAAAGAGTTTGTGCGCCTGCATCGTGCCAATAGCCATGCGCCGGAAGCCGTAGTGGAAGGGGCGTCGCGTGCTATGCGTATCTCCATGAACCGTGAACTTGAAAATCTGGAAACGCACATTCCGTTCCTCGGTACGGTTGGCTCCATCAGCCCGTATATTGGTCTGTTTGGTACGGTCTGGGGGATCATGCACGCCTTTATCGCCCTCGGGGCGGTAAAACAAGCAACACTGCAAATGGTTGCGCCCGGTATCGCAGAAGCGTTGATTGCGACTGCAATTGGTCTGTTCGCCGCAATTCCGGCGGTAATGGCTTATAACCGCCTCAACCAGCGCGTAAACAAACTGGAACTGAATTACGACAACTTTATGGAAGAGTTTACCGCGATTCTGCACCGCCAGGCGTTTACCGTTAGCGAGAGCAACAAGGGGTAAGCCATGGCCAGAGCGCGTGGACGAGGTCGTCGCGATCTCAAGTCCGAAATCAACATTGTACCGTTGCTGGACGTACTGCTGGTGCTGTTGCTGATCTTTATGGCGACAGCGCCCATCATCACCCAGAGCGTGGAGGTCGATCTGCCAGACGCTACTGAATCACAGGCGGTGAGCAGTAACGATAATCCGCCAGTGATTGTTGAAGTGTCTGGTATTGGTCAGTACACCGTGGTGGTTGAGAAAGATCGCCTGGAGCGTTTACCACCAGAGCAGGTGGTGGCGGAAGTGTCCAGCCGTTTCAAGGCCAACCCGAAAACGGTCTTTCTGATCGGTGGCGCAAAAGATGTGCCTTACGATGAAATAATTAAAGCACTGAACTTGTTACATAGTGCGGGTGTGAAATCGGTTGGTTTAATGACGCAGCCTATCTAAACATCTGCGTTTCCCTTGCTTGAAAGAGAGCGGGTAACAGGCGAACAGTTTTTGGAAACCGAGAGTGTCAAAGGCAACCGAACAAAACGACAAGCTCAAGCGGGCGATAATTATTTCAGCAGTGCTGCATGTCATCTTATTTGCGGCGCTGATCTGGAGTTCGTTCGATGAGAATATAGAAGCTTCAGCCGGAGGCGGCGGTGGTTCGTCCATCGACGCTGTCATGGTTGATTCAGGTGCGGTAGTTGAGCAGTACAAACGCATGCAAAGCCAGGAATCAAGCGCGAAGCGTTCTGATGAACAGCGCAAGATGAAGGAACAGCAGGCTGCTGAAGAACTGCGTGAGAAACAAGCGGCTGAACAGGAACGCCTGAAGCAACTTGAGAAAGAGCGGTTAGCGGCTCAGGAGCAGAAAAAGCAGGCTGAAGAAGCCGCAAAACAGGCCGAGTTAAAGCAGAAGCAAGCTGAAGAGGCGGCAGCGAAAGCGGCGGCAGATGCTAAAGCGAAGGCCGAAGCAGATGCTAAAGCTGCGGAAGAAGCAGCGAAGAAAGCGGCTGCAGACGCAAAGAAAAAAGCAGAAGCAGAAGCCGCCAAAGCCGCAGCCGAAGCGCAGAAAAAAGCCGAGGCAGCCGCTGCGGCACTGAAGAAGAAAGCGGAAGCGGCAGAAGCAGCTGCAGCTGAAGCAAGAAAGAAAGCGGCAACTGAAGCTGCTGAAAAAGCCAAAGCAGAAGCTGAGAAGAAAGCGGCTGCTGAAAAGGCTGCAGCTGATAAGAAAGCGGCAGCAGAGAAAGCTGCAGCCGACAAAAAAGCAGCAGAAAAAGCGGCTGCTGAAAAGGCAGCAGCTGATAAGAAAGCAGCGGCAGAAAAAGCCGCCGCAGACAAAAAAGCGGCAGCGGCAAAAGCTGCAGCTGAAAAAGCCGCTGCAGCAAAAGCGGCCGCAGAGGCAGATGATATTTTCGGTGAGCTAAGCTCTGGTAAGAATGCACCGAAAACGGGGGGAGGGGCGAAAGGGAACAATGCTTCGCCTGCCGGGAGTGGTAATACTAAAAACAATGGCGCATCAGGGGCCGATATCAATAACTATGCCGGGCAGATTAAATCTGCTATCGAAAGTAAGTTCTATGACGCATCGTCCTATGCAGGCAAAACCTGTACGCTGCGCATAAAACTGGCACCCGATGGTATGTTACTGGATATCAAACCTGAAGGTGGCGATCCCGCACTTTGTCAGGCTGCGTTGGCAGCAGCTAAACTTGCGAAGATCCCGAAACCACCAAGCCAGGCAGTATATGAAGTGTTCAAAAACGCGCCATTGGACTTCAAACCGTAATCGCGATGTTGACTGTTCGGACGGTCAACATCAGGCACCGGTTGCCACGGGGTTCTGGTAGTTTTGTGTATTTTAGTTTGTTAACATTCTGCTAAATTATCGTGGGCCATCGGTCCAGATAAGGGAGATATGATGAAGCAGGCATTACGAGTAGCATTTGGTTTTCTCATACTGTGGGCATCAGTTCTGCATGCTGAAGTCCGCATTGTGATCGACAGCGGTGTAGATTCCGGTCGTCCTATTGGTGTTGTTCCTTTCCAGTGGGCGGGGCCTGGTGCGGCACCTGAAGATATTGGCGGCATCGTTGCTGCTGACTTGCGTAACAGCGGTAAATTTAATCCGTTAGATCGCGCTCGTCTGCCACAGCAGCCGGGTAGTGCGCAGGAAGTACAACCAGCTGCATGGTCCGCACTGGGCATTGACGCTGTAGTTGTCGGTCAGGTCACTCCGAATCCGGATGGTTCTTACAATGTTGCTTATCAACTTGTTGACACTGGCGGCGCACCGGGTACTGTACTTGCTCAGAACTCGTACAAAGTGAACAAGCAGTGGCTGCGTTATGCTGGTCATACCGCCAGTGATGAAGTGTTTGAAAAACTGACCGGCATTAAAGGTGCGTTCCGTACTCGTATTGCCTACGTTGTTCAGACCAACGGCGGTCAGTTCCCGTATGAACTGCGCGTATCTGACTATGACGGTTACAACCAGTTTGTCGTTCACCGTTCACCGCAGCCGCTGATGTCTCCGGCGTGGTCACCAGACGGTTCTAAACTGGCTTATGTGACCTTCGAAAGCGGTCGTTCCGCGCTGGTTATTCAGACGCTGGCAAATGGCGCTGTACGTCAGGTGGCTTCATTCCCGCGTCACAACGGTGCACCTGCATTCTCGCCAGACGGCAGCAAACTGGCATTCGCCTTGTCGAAAACCGGTAGTCTGAACCTGTACGTAATGGATTTGGCTTCTGGTCAGATCCGCCAGGTGACTGATGGTCGCAGTAACAATACCGAACCGACCTGGTTCCCGGATAGCCAGAACCTGGCATTTACTTCTGACCAGGCCGGTCGTCCGCAGGTTTATAAAGTGAATATCAACGGCGGTGCGCCACAACGTATTACCTGGGAAGGTTCGCAGAACCAGGATGCGGATGTCAGCAGCGACGGTAAATTTATGGTAATGGTCAGCTCCAATGGTGGGCAGCAGCACATTGCCAAACAAGATCTGGCAACGGGAGGCGTACAAGTTCTGTCGTCCACGTTCCTGGATGAAACGCCAAGTCTGGCACCTAACGGCACTATGGTAATCTACAGCTCTTCTCAGGGGATGGGATCCGTGCTGAATTTGGTTTCTACAGATGGGCGTTTCAAAGCGCGTCTTCCGGCAACTGATGGACAGGTCAAATTCCCTGCCTGGTCGCCGTATCTGTGATAATAATTAATTGAATAGTAAAGGAATCATTGAAATGCAACTGAACAAAGTGCTGAAAGGGCTGATGATTGCTCTGCCTGTTATGGCAATTGCGGCATGTTCTTCCAACAAGAACGCCAGCAATGACGGCAGCGAAGGCATGCTGGGTGCCGGCACTGGTATGGATGCGAACGGCGGCAACGGCAACATGTCTTCCGAAGAGCAGGCTCGTCTGCAAATGCAACAGCTGCAGCAGAACAACATCGTTTACTTCGATCTGGACAAGTACGATATCCGTTCTGACTTCGCTCAAATGCTGGATGCACATGCAAACTTCCTGCGTAGCAACCCGTCTTACAAAGTCACCGTAGAAGGTCACGCGGACGAACGTGGTACTCCGGAATACAACATCTCCCTGGGTGAACGTCGTGCGAACGCCGTTAAGATGTACCTGCAGGGTAAAGGCGTTTCTGCAGACCAGATCTCCATCGTTTCTTACGGTAAAGAAAAACCTGCAGTACTGGGTCATGACGAAGCGGCATACTCCAAAAACCGTCGTGCGGTACTGGTTTACTAAGAGAATTGCATGAGCAGTAACTTCAGACATCAACTATTGAGTCTGTCGTTACTGGTTGGTATAGCGGCCCCCTGGGCCGCTTTTGCTCAGGCACCAATCAGTAGTGTCGGCTCAGGCTCGGTCGAAGACCGCGTCACTCAACTTGAGCGTATTTCTAATGCTCACAGCCAGCTTTTAACCCAACTCCAGCAACAACTTTCTGATAATCAATCCGATATTGATTCCCTGCGTGGTCAGATTCAGGAAAATCAGTATCAACTGAATCAGGTCGTGGAGCGGCAAAAGCAGATCCTGTTGCAGATCGACAGCCTCAGCAGCGGTGGTGCAGCGGCGCAATCAACCAGCAGCGATCAAAGCGGTGCGGCGGCATCAACGACGCCGACAGCTGATGCTGGTACTGCGAATGCTGGCGCGCCGGTGAAAAGCGGCGATGCAAACACGGATTACAATGCAGCTATTGCGCTGGTGCAGGATAAATCCCGCCAGGATGACGCAATGGTGGCATTTCAGAATTTCATCAAAAATTACCCTGATTCAACTTACCTGCCAAACGCCAATTATTGGCTGGGTCAGTTAAACTACAACAAGGGTAAAAAAGATGATGCGGCGTACTATTTTGCTTCGGTAGTGAAAAACTATCCGAAGTCACCAAAGGCTGCTGATGCGATGTTTAAAGTCGGCGTCATCATGCAGGACAAAGGTGACACCGCAAAAGCGAAAGCCGTATACCAGCAGGTTATCAGTAAATACCCTGGTACTGATGGCGCTAAACAGGCACAAAAACGTCTGAACGCGATGTAATGCATAACACACGACCAGAAGTCGCATTATTTCTGGTCGTGTCGTGCGAATCATAAGCAGTTGAGTGATCTGCATCGAAATTTTTGTTGCGCTCAAGTCTGAAATCAGTAATATATGCCGCCGTTGCCACGGGATATCAAACAAACCGAAAGCAACGAAAAAGTGGGTCGTTAGCTCAGTTGGTAGAGCAGTTGACTTTTAATCAATTGGTCGCAGGTTCGAATCCTGCACGACCCACCACTAACATAGTTAGTTGTAGTATCCAGCGTAGTATTGGGTGATTAGCTCAGCTGGGAGAGCACCTCCCTTACAAGGAGGGGGTCGGCGGTTCGATCCCGTCATCACCCACCACCGGGTCGTTAGCTCAGTTGGTAGAGCAGTTGACTTTTAATCAATTGGTCGCAGGTTCGAATCCTGCACGACCCACCAGTTTTAGCATCGAAGACAAGATGTTAAGCGTGTAGGATAACGTTGCGTCAGCAACGGCCCGTAGGGCGAGCGAAGCGAGTCATCCTGCACGACCCACCACTAATTACGGTGGGTTCGGTGGAAGTAGTTTGTAGTATCCAGCGCAGTATCGGGTGATTAGCTCAGCTGGGAGAGCACCTCCCTTACAAGGAGGGGGTCGGCGGTTCGATCCCGTCATCACCCACCACTCGGGTCGTTAGCTCAGTTGGTAGAGCAGTTGACTTTTAATCAATTGGTCGCAGGTTCGAATCCTGCACGACCCACCAATTTTAACATCAAACTCAGATGTTAAGCGTGAAGGATAACGTTGCGCCAGCAACGGCCCGTAGGGCAAGCGAAGCGAGTCATCCTGCACGACACACCAATCTTAAAGATTGGCCCCGAGTAGAAATCTTTCAGGTAACACCCGTATGGGTCGTTAGCTCAGTTGGTAGAGCAGTTGACTTTTAATCAATTGGTCGCAGGTTCGAATCCTGCACGACCCACCATCCTGAATGATTAAAGCAGCATAATCCCGCAAGGGGTCGTTAGCTCAGTTGGTAGAGCAGTTGACTTTTAATCAATTGGTCGCAGGTTCGAATCCTGCACGACCCACCAATGTAAAAAAGCGCCCTAAAGGCGCTTTTTTGCTATCTGCGATACTCAAAGATTCGAACCTGCAGCAGGTTTGAGTTGAGCGCAGCGAAACAACGGAGCCGCTCGCGGCGACGGCCCGAAGGGCGAGCGAAGCGAGTCATCCTGCACGACCCACCAATGTAAAAAAGCGCCCTAAAGGCGCTTTTTTGCTATTCAGGCATCCTCAATTTCACTTTGTAAACCTGATGACATCGTCAGAGCTTACTGTGCAAGCAACTCTACGTCGGTGGAATTAGGCGTAATTCGAGTGACTTTTCCCCACCATTCGACTATCTTGTTTAGCATATAAAACAAATTACACCGATAACAGCGAATATTACGCTAATGTCGGTTTTAACGTTAAGCCTGTAAAACGAGATGGTAAGATGAGCGTAATGTTTGATCCAGACACGGCGATTTATCCTTTCCCCCCGAAGCCGACGCCGTTAAGCATTGATGAAAAAGCGTATTACCGCGAGAAGATAAAACGTCTGCTAAAAGAACGTAATGCGGTGATGGTTGCCCACTACTATACCGATCCCGAAATTCAACAACTGGCAGAAGAAACCGGTGGCTGTATTTCTGATTCTCTGGAAATGGCGCGCTTCGGTGCAAAGCATCCCGCTTCTACTTTGTTAGTCGCTGGGGTGAGATTTATGGGAGAAACCGCCAAAATTCTCAGTCCGGAAAAAACAATTCTGATGCCGACACTTCAGGCTGAATGTTCACTGGATCTCGGCTGCCCTGTTGAAGAATTTAACGCATTTTGCGATGCCCATCCCGATCGTACTGTCGTCGTCTACGCCAACACTTCTGCTGCGGTAAAAGCGCGCGCAGATTGGGTGGTAACTTCAAGCATTGCCGTCGAACTTATTGATCATCTTGATAGTTTGGGTGAAAAAATCATCTGGGCACCCGACAAACATCTGGGGCGTTACGTGCAAAAACAGACGGGTGGAGACATTCTATGCTGGCAGGGTGCCTGTATTGTGCATGATGAATTTAAGACTCAGGCGTTAACCCGCTTGCAAGAAGAATACCCGGATGCTGCCATACTGGTGCATCCAGAATCACCACAAGCTATTGTCGATATGGCGGATGCGGTCGGTTCCACCAGTCAACTGATCGCTGCTGCGAAAACATTGCCACATCAGCGGCTTATCGTGGCAACCGATCGGGGCATTTTCTACAAAATGCAGCAGGCAGTGCCAGATAAAGAGTTACTGGAAGCACCAACCGCAGGTGAGGGTGCAACCTGCCGCAGCTGCGCGCATTGTCCGTGGATGGCCATGAATGGCCTTCAGTCCATCGCAGAGGCATTAGAACAGGAAGGAAGCAATCACGAGGTTCATGTTGATGAAAGGCTGCGAGAGAGGGCGCTGGTGCCGCTCAATCGTATGCTGGATTTTGCGGCTACACTACGTGGATAACGAATAATAAGGCGTAACGTTACGCTTTGGGGGAAAGATGGATTTTTTTAGTGTGCAGAATATCCTGGTACATATACCAATAGGGGCAGGCGGTTATGATCTCTCATGGATCGAAGCGGTAGGCACGATCGCCGGGTTGCTGTGTATTGGCCTTGCCAGTCTGGAGAAGATCAGCAACTACTTCTTTGGCCTGATCAACGTCACCTTGTTTGGCATTATTTTCTTTCAGATTCAGCTGTATGCCAGCCTGCTATTACAGGTGTTTTTCTTTGCCGCGAATATTTACGGTTGGTATGCGTGGTCGCGACAAACCAGTCAGAACGAGGCGGAGTTGAAAATTCGCTGGTTGCCATTGCCGAAGGCACTCAGCTGGTTGGCGGTTTGCGTTGTTTCGATTGGTCTGATGACGGTATTTATCAATCCGGTGTTTGCATTTTTGACCCGCGTGGCAGTCATGATCATGCAAGCATTAGGATTACAGGTTGTGATGCCTGAACTGCAACCGGACGCTTTCCCGTTCTGGGATTCATGCATGATGGTGTTATCTATCGTGGCAATGATTCTGATGACGCGTAAGTATGTGGAAAACTGGCTGTTGTGGGTGATTATTAACGTGATTAGCGTCGTTATTTTTGCACTTCAGGGCGTTTACGCCATGTCTCTGGAGTACATCATCCTGACCTTTATTGCGCTCAACGGCAGCCGGATGTGGATCAACAGCGCACGTGAAAGAGGCTCACGCGCGCTGTCCCATTAATGGTGATGATGTGAATGGCCAGACACCCCTTCATTCAGGTGGCAGTCTGGCCCATGACAAGGTTGATATTCCATCTGAATGGTGGCGTGCTCAATCTGATAGTGATCCATCAGGTAGTGTTGGATCTGATCCAACAAGGCATCGTGATCGTGTGGCGGGATCACCTGCACATGCAACGTCATCACCGGCTTCTCGCCTACCATCCATACATGTACATGGTGCACATTGCGGACTTCCGGGATTTCCCGGCACATACGACGCTTCAGTTCAGCGATATCCAGCGATACCGGTGCACCTTCAAGTAATTCATTCACGCTATCTTTCAACAGTCGCCACGCGCTACGCAGAACCAGAAGCGACACCAGTATCGAGAGAATGGGGTCAGCAGGTGTCCAGCCAGTCCAGATAATAATCAACGCGGCAATAATAGCCCCAACCGAACCCAGCAGGTCCCCGAGCACATGCAGTGCCGCTGCTCGTACGTTGAGGTTTTTCTCTTCGCTGCCGTGATGAAGTAACCAGAAAGAAAGTATATTTGCCAGCAACCCAGCCACGGCAATTGCCATCATCATGCCGCCCTCGACCGGACGCGGCGTGCGGAAGCGTTCTATCGCCTCCCAGACAATCAAAATGGTAATTACCACGAGGGCTATGGCATTCACAAACGCCGCGAGCGTGGTCAGTCTTAGCCAACCGAAAGTGTGGCGAATGGTGGGAGGACGACGTGAAAATTGCACGGCGAGTAGGGCGAAAAGCAGGGCGGCAGTATCGGTCAACATATGACCCGCATCGGCCAGCAATGCCAGAGAACCAGAAAGAAAACCACCAACGACTTCTACCAGCATAAACCCGGCAGTCACGCCGAAAGCATACAACAAGCGACGAGCATTATTATCTTCTGGCAGGTGTGAGGACGTGTGTGAGTGTGAGTGCGCCATGACGAGTCATCCCTTAATTATTCTCACTTAACTTTATGACATCATACTGCTTTTAGAAGTGAAAAATTAAAAGGGAGAGACTCCGCTCTCCCATTATTGGCTATTTTGCAGGGTTACTGCGTGGTACCGTCGGTTTTGGTATCGACATCATTATTGATGCCATCACCGGTTTGTACCTTTTTATTGATATCCGGACAGCGACCATCTTTGCACATGGTGTTCTTGTGCTCTTCATCTTTGGTCATTCCGTCATTGTTCATTGAAGAACCATCCGAATGCAGCATTGTGCCACCAGAACCGGTATTTACCCCGTTATTGTCGACGTTATTTGGCGCGACATTTTCACGGGCGTCAGGGGCTACCTGGCCCGCATCAGCTGCGGCGTTTGCCTGGCCGTTATTAGTTTGCGCTCCGCTATCGGCAGCCAGTGCGGCACCGCTGGCAAGGCTTAGAGTGGCAGTCAGAAATAATGTGGCCAGTTTTGTCATTTTCATAGGATGCTCCTGTTATGGTCGTTATGTCGGATAACCTCTTCCAACAGTGCATTTGCAGGTGAATATAAGGCATTGGTTTAAGATTTCAGCCAGGTTATGAAACGCAGCAGAGAATCTTGAAATAATTAACAAACAAAGGAGTTACAGTTAGAAATTGTAGGAGAGATCTCGTTTTTCGCGACAATCTGGCGTTTTTCTTGCTAATTCCAGGATTAATCCGTTCATAGTGTAAAACCCCGTTTACACATTCTGACGGAAGATATAGATTGGAAGTATTGCATTCACTAAGATAAGTATGGCAACACTGGAACAGACATGAATTATCAGAACGACGATTTACGCATCAAAGAAATCAAAGAGTTACTTCCTCCTGTCGCATTGCTGGAAAAATTCCCCGCTACTGAAAATGCCGCGAATACGGTTGCCCATGCCCGAAAAGCGATCCATAAGATCCTGAAAGGTAATGATGATCGCCTGTTGGTTGTGATTGGCCCATGCTCAATTCATGATCCTGTCGCGGCAAAAGAGTATGCCACTCGCTTGCTGGCGCTGCGTGAAGAGCTGAAAGATGAGCTGGAAATCGTAATGCGCGTCTATTTTGAAAAGCCGCGTACCACGGTGGGCTGGAAAGGGCTGATTAACGATCCGCATATGGATAATAGCTTCCAGATCAACGACGGTCTGCGTATAGCCCGTAAATTGCTGCTTGATATTAACGACAGCGGTCTGCCAGCGGCAGGTGAGTTTCTCGATATGATCACCCCACAATATCTCGCTGACCTGATGAGCTGGGGCGCAATTGGCGCACGTACCACCGAATCGCAGGTGCACCGCGAACTGGCATCAGGGCTTTCTTGTCCGGTCGGCTTCAAAAATGGCACCGACGGTACGATTAAAGTGGCTATCGATGCCATTAATGCCGCCGGTGCGCCGCACTGCTTCCTGTCCGTAACGAAATGGGGGCATTCGGCGATTGTGAATACCAGCGGTAACGGCGATTGCCATATCATTCTGCGCGGCGGTAAAGAGCCTAACTACAGCGCGAAGCACGTTGCTGAAGTGAAAGAAGGGCTGAACAAAGCAGGCCTGCCAGCACAGGTGATGATCGATTTCAGCCATGCTAACTCGTCCAAACAATTCAAAAAGCAGATGGATGTTTGTGCTGACGTTTGCCAGCAGATTGCCGGTGGCGAAAAGGCCATTATTGGCGTGATGGTGGAAAGCCATCTGGTGGAAGGCAATCAGAGCCTCGAGAGCGGGGAGCCGCTGGCCTACGGTAAGAGCATCACCGATGCCTGCATCGGCTGGGAAGATACCGATGCTCTGTTACGTCAACTGGCGAATGCAGTAAAAGCGCGTCGCGGGTAAGGTTTAATTGTCGGATGCGCCGTCAGAGTGGCGTATCCGATGAATCACCACAGGCCTGATAAGTCGCGCAGCGTCGCATCAGGCAATGTGCTCCATTGTTAGCAACAAAAAAGCCGACTCACTTGCAGTCGGCTTTCTCATTTTAAACGAATGACGTTTACTTCGCTTTACCCTGGTTTGCAACCGCCGCTGCTTTCGCTGCGATCTCGTCAGCATTACCCAGATAATAGCGTTTCAGCGGTTTGAAATTCTCGTCGAACTCATACACCAGCGGCACGCCAGTCGGGATATTAAGCTCAAGAATCTCTTCTTCGCTCATGTTATCAAGATATTTCACCAGCGCACGTAAAGAGTTACCGTGTGCAGCGATGATCACGCGCTCACCGCTCTTCATACGCGGCAGAATGGTTTCATTCCAGTAAGGGATCACGCGGTCAATGGTCAGCGCCAGGCTTTCCGTCAGCGGCAGTTCTTTTTCGCTCAGTTTCGCGTAACGCGGATCGTGACCCGGATAACGCTCATCATCTTTAGTCAGTTCCGGCGGAGTCACTGCAAAACCACGACGCCACTGTTTCACCTGCTCGTCGCCATACTTTTCAGCAGTTTCCGCTTTGTTCAGACCCTGCAACGCACCGTAGTGACGTTCGTTCAGTTTCCAGGATTTCTCAACGGGCAGCCATGCCTGATCCAGTTCGTCCAGCACATTCCACAGGGTATGGATAGCGCGTTTCAGCACAGAGGTGTAAGCAAAGTCAAAGCTGTAACCTTCCTCTTTCAGCAGCTTACCTGCTGCTTTTGCTTCGCTTACGCCTTTCTCAGACAGATCCACGTCGTACCAACCGGTGAAACGGTTTTCTTTGTTCCACTGACTTTCGCCATGACGAACCAGAACCAGCTTAGTTACAGCCATATACTTACTCCTCAAATCATTTTTTAATGATAATAATTCTCATTATATTGCCGTGACGAAGCAACAGCAATGCTTACGCATAACCATAGCGAAAATAGTGTCGCAGTGTAAGGTTGTTGTGAATATTGAGTTGCAAATATGTCGGTGTTTGCTGGTGATTTGAGCAATATAAGGATAAAGCCCTCATTACGAGGGCTTCAGGTGCTACTCAGCAATAAACTGATATTCCGTCAGGCTGGAATACTCTTCGCCAGGACGCAGGAAGCAGTCCGGTTGCGGCCATTCAGGGTGGTTTGGGCTGTCCGGCAGAAACTCGCTTTCCAGTGCCAGGCCTTGCCAGTCGGCGTAAGGTTCAGTTCCTCTTGATGGCGTGCCGCCGAGGAAGTTGCCGGAGTAGAATTGCAGAGCCGGAGCGGTGGTGTAGACCTTCAGCTGCAATTTTTCATCTGCTGACCAGACATGCGCCGCCACTTTCTTGCCATCGCCTTTGGCCTGTAACAAGAATGCGTGATCGTAACCTTTCACTTTGCGCTGATCGTCGTCGGCAAGAAACTCACTGGCGATGATTTTGGCGCTACGGAAATCAAAAGACGTTCCGGCGACAGATTTCAGACCGTCGTGCGGAATGCCGCCTTCATCAACCGGCAGATATTCGTCCGCCAGAATCTGCAACTTGTGATTGCGCACGTCAGACTGCTCGCCGTCAAGATTGAAATAGACGTGATTAGTCATATTCACCGGGCAAGGTTTATCAACTGTGGCGCGATAAGTAATAGAGATACGGTTATCGTCGGTCAGACGATATTGCACCGTCGCGCCGAGATTACCCGGGAAGCCCTGATCGCCATCATCTGAACTCAGGGCAAACAGCACCTGACGATCGTTCTGGTTCACAATCTGCCAGCGACGTTTGTCGAACCCTTCCGGGCCGCCGTGCAGCTGGTTAACGCCCTGACTTGGCGAAAGCGTCACGGTTTCACCGTCAAAGGTATAACGGCTATTGGCGATGCGGTTGGCATAACGACCAATAGAGGCCCCCAGAAACGCAGCCTGATCCTGATAGCATTCCGGGCTGGCACAGCCGAGCAGCGCCTCGCGGACGCTGCCATCGGAAAGCGGAATACGGGCGGAAAGTAAAGTCGCACCCCAGTCCATCAGCGTGACTACCATCCCTGCGTTGTTACGCAAAGTTAACAGTCGGTACGGCTGACCATCGGGTGCCAGTGCGGGAGTTTCGTTCAGCACTGTCCTGCTCCTTGTGATGGTTTACAAACGTAAAAAGTCTCTTTAATACCTGTTTTTGCTTCATATTGTTCAGCGACAGCTTGCTGTACGGCAGGCACCAGCTCTTCCGGGATCAGCGCGACGATACAGCCGCCAAATCCGCCGCCGGTCATGCGTACGCCACCTTTGTCGCCAATCACAGCTTTGACGATTTCTACCAGAGTGTCAATTTGCGGCACGGTGATTTCGAAATCATCGCGCATAGAGGCATGAGATTCCGCCATCAACTCGCCCATACGTTTCAGGTCGCCTTGCTCCAGCGCGCTGGCAGCTTCAACGGTGCGGGCGTTTTCAGTCAGGATATGACGCACGCGTTTCGCCACGATTGGGTCCAGCTCATGTGCAACAGCGTTGAACTCTTCAATGGTGACATCGCGCAGAGCTGGCTGCTGGAAGAAACGCGCACCGGTTTCGCACTGTTCACGACGGGTGTTGTATTCGCTGCCAACCAGGGTACGTTTGAAGTTACTGTTGATGATGACGACAGCCACACCTTTCGGCATGGAAACTGCTTTAGTCCCCAGTGAGCGGCAGTCAATCAGCAAGGCATGATCTTTCTTGCCGAGTGCGGAAATTAGCTGATCCATGATCCCGCAGTTACAGCCAACAAACTGGTTTTCTGCTTCCTGACCGTTAAGCGCGATTTGTGCGCCGTCCAGCGGCAGATGATAAAGCTGCTGCAATACGGTTCCGACCGCGACTTCCAGTGAAGCGGAAGAACTTAACCCGGCACCCTGCGGCACATTGCCGCTGATCACCATGTCCACGCCGCCGAAGCTGTTGTTACGCAGTTGCAGATGTTTCACCACGCCACGAACGTAGTTAGCCCATTGATAGTTTTCATGTGCGACAATGGGCGCATCGAGGGAAAACTCGTCGAGCTGATTTTCATAATCGGCTGCCATCACGCGAACTTTACGGTCATCGCGTGGTGCACAACTGATCACGGTTTGATAATCAATCGCGCAGGGCAGAACGAAACCGTCGTTGTAGTCGGTGTGTTCACCAATCAAATTCACGCGGCCAGGCGCCTGAATGGTGTGAGTGGCAGGGTAGCCAAATGCGTTGGCAAACAGAGATTGTGTTTTTTCTTTCAGACTCATTTCTTACACTCCGAATTCGCGAAAATGGATATCGCTGACTGCGCGCAAACGCTCTGCTGCCTGTTCTGCGGTCAGGTCTCGCTGGGTCTCTGCCAGCATTTCATAACCAACCATAAATTTACGTACGGTGGCGGAGCGCAACAGAGGCGGATAAAAGTGCGCGTGCAGCTGCCAGTGTTGATTCTCTTCGCCATTAAATGGTGCGCCGTGCCAGCCCATAGAGTAGGGGAAGGAACACTGGAAGAGGTTGTCATAACGACTGGTCAGCTTTTTCAACGCCAGCGCCAAATCGCTGCGCTGGGCGTCGGTCAAATCGGTGATCCGCAAAACGTGGGCTTTGGGCAGCAGTAGCGTTTCGAACGGCCAGGCAGCCCAGTAAGGCACAACGGCTAACCAGTGTTCGGTTTCGACAACGGTACGGCTACCGTCTGCCAGCTCGCGCTGAACATAATCCACCAGCATTGGTGATTTCTGTTCGGCAAAATATTCTTTTTGCAGGCGGTCTTCGCGCTCAGCTTCGTTAGGCAGGAAGCTATTTGCCCAAATCTGTCCGTGCGGATGCGGGTTAGAGCAGCCCATCGCCGCACCTTTGTTTTCAAAGACCTGCACCCACGGGTACGTTTTTCCCAGCTCTGCGGTTTGCTCCTGCCAGGTTTTGACGATTTCCGTCAATGCCGCAACGCTCAGTTCTGGCAACGTTTTACTGTGATCCGGTGAAAAGCAGATCACCCGGCTGGTACCGCGCGCGCTCTGGCAACGCATCAAAGGATCGTTGCTTTCTGGCGCATCTGGCGTGTCAGACATCAAGGCCGCAAAGTCATTAGTGAAAACGTAAGTCCTGGTGTAATCGGGGTTTTTATCGCCTGTCACCCGCACATTACCTGCGCAGAGGAAGCAATCTGGATCGTGCGCAGGTAACACCTGTTTGGCTGGCGTTTCCTGCGCCCCCTGCCAGGGGCGCTTAGCGCGGTGCGGTGAAACCAGAATCCATTGCCCGGTGAGCGGGTTGTAGCGGCGATGTGGATGATCAACGGGATTAAATTGCGTCATGGTCGTTCCTTAATCGGGATATCCCTGTGGATGGCGTGACTGCCAGTGCCAGGTGTCCTGCGCCATTTCATCGAGTGTGCGCGTTACGCGCCAGTTCAGTTCACGGTCGGCTTTGCTGGCGTCCGCCCAGTAGGCCGGAAGGTCGCCCTCGCGACGCGGTGCAAAATGATAATTAACCGGTTTGCCGCAGGCTTTGCTGAAGGCATTAACCACGTCCAGCACGCTGTTGCCTACGCCAGCGCCGAGGTTGTAGATGTGTACGCCTGGCTTGTTCGCCAGTTTTTCCATCGCCACGACGTGACCGTCCGCCAGATCCATTACGTGGATGTAATCGCGTACGCCAGTACCATCTTCGGTCGGATAATCGTTACCAAAAATCGCCAGCGAGTCGCGACGGCCTACAGCAACCTGGGCGATGTATGGCATCAGGTTATTCGGAATGCCTTGCGGATCTTCGCCCATATCGCCCGACGGATGCGCGCCAACCGGGTTGAAGTAGCGCAGCAGGGCAATGCTCCAGTCCGGCTGGGCTTTTTGCAGATCGGTGAGGATCTGTTCCACCATCAGCTTGCTTTTGCCGTAAGGGCTTTGTGGTGTGCCGGTCGGGAAGCTTTCAACGTATGGAATTTTGGGCTGATCGCCATAAACGGTGGCGGAGGAGCTAAAAATAAAGTTTTTGACGTTAGCGGCGCGCATGGCGCTAATCAGGCGCAGAGTGCCGTTGACATTGTTGTCGTAATATTCCAGCGGTTTTTGTACCGATTCGCCGACGGCTTTCAGCCCGGCGAAGTGGATCACGGTGTCGATAGCGTGATCGTGCAGTATCTCGGTCATCAACGCTTCGTTACGAATATCGCCTTCAACAAACGTTGGATGTTTGCCGCCTAAACGCTCGATAACAGGCAGTACGCTGCGCTTACTGTTACAGAGGTTATCAAGAATGATGACATCATGACCGTTTTGCAGTAATTGCACACAGGTATGACTTCCAATGTAACCGCTACCACCGGTAACCAGAACTCTCATAATTCGCTCCATTAGGCTTATGGTATGAAATAACCATAGCATAACAAAGATGCGAAAAGTGTGACATGGAATAAATTAGTGGAATCGTTTACACAAGAATTTAGCCGTTTTTTATGCGCGATTAAGTGATTATAAAACAGAGGGTTTATGAATGATTGCGCTTTTTATCTGAAAAAAGAAGCGGTTTCATGCCTGCATGCGTCGAACCGTTGGCCGGAGAGGGCGCTTAGGCCGCCTCCGGCAAGGTCAGCACTACCGACTCAATATATTTTTGTCAGCACATAGCGATAGAGTCCACCGTCCGGCACGAACTCAAGGCGATGGGTAATACAGGCAGGCGCATCTTCAGCGTGGTGCGAAACAAACAACAATTGCGTTTCACCTTCGCTAATCAGCACATCAACAAAACGGCGGATAAGCTGGCGATTGAGCGGATCAAGCCCCTGTAGTGGTTCATCGAGAATAAGCAACGTCGGATGTTTCACCAGTGCGCGGACGATCAGCGCCAGACGCTGCTGTCCCCAGGAAAGACTATGGAACGGAGCGTCAGCCGTACGTTTATCAATGCCGAGAATATCCAGCCACTGCTGCACCAGTTTTTGCTGGCGATCCGAAACGGCCTGATAAATGCCAATCGAATCAAAATAGCCAGAAAGAATCACATTACGCACGGTAGTGCTGACCCGGTAATCCAGATGCAAACTACTGCTGACGTAACCGATATGCTTTTTGATATCCCAGATGGTTTCGCCGCTGCCGCGACGTCGGCCGAAAAGCGTCAAATCGTTGCTGTAACCTTGCGGATGATCGCCAGTAATCAGGCTTAATAACGTCGATTTTCCCGCACCATTTGGCCCGACAATTTGCCAGTGCTCGCCAGGATTCACCTGCCAGCTAAGGTTATTAAGAATGGGGCGATCGTTATAAGAAACCACGCCATTATTCAGCACAATGCGCGGTTCGTTGGTGGGTAAGGCGTGACGTGCTGAAGGTTCATCCGGCTCCGGCAGTTGCACACCTTCAAGCTGTTCGCTATGCGCCAGTTGCGCGACGAGTGCTTGCTGGAGCAGTTCCTCTTTAGCGCCCGTTTCCGCTAACGTACAATCCGCCAGCACGCCAGCAAACTGGACAAATTCCGGGATCTCATCGAAGCGATTGAGCACCAGTACCAGAGTAATACCGGACTGATGTAACGAGGCGAGTCGCTCAGCCAGCTGCTGACGTGAGGCAACATCCAGGCCATCGAACGGCTCATCAAGAATCAACAAGTCAGGCTCCGACATCAGCGCCTGACACAGCAGGGTTTTTCGCGTCTCGCCAGTGGAAAGGTATTTAAAGCGTCGGTCGAGGAGGGCGGTAATACCGAACTGCTGCGCCAGTTGCATGCAACGCGGTGCATCCTTAACTTCATCCTGAATGATCTCAGCCGTAGTGCGTCCGGTGTCATCTTCGCCAGGGCCGAGCATATCGGTGTTATTCCGCTGCCATTCGTCGCTGACGAGCTTTTGCAATTGCTCGAAGGAGAGACGAGTGATGTGGGAAAACTGGCTTTGCCGTTCACCTTTCAAAAGCGGAAGTTCCCCCGCCAGCGCACGGGCCAGCGCCGACTTTCCACTTCCATTCGAACCGACAAACGCCCAACTATCACCCGCGTTTAACGTTAGCTGAGGCAATTGCAGCGTTTTTGTGTCGCTAAGACGAAACGTGCCTTGCAAAATTTGCAACGATGACATTTTATATCCCATTTTGTGCAGCGATTACTGACAGGGATACGTGTTTCATAACAAATTGTCAACACGCTTAGCATAGCGTGGCGATAATCACGCTGTCGGCATTAAAGTAGGCCGTGACATTCTGTCCTTGCTGAAGAGAAGTCGCTTCATTAACCGGCACTGTGGCGCACAGTGTTTGCCCGTCGGGTAGCGCCATTAATACTTCGCACTGCTCTGCGCCGCGCTCAATATGACTAATAATACCCGGTAATTGGTTGTCGGCGTTTTGTGCGACCGCTTCGTCCTGAGTAATGCCTACCCACGGCGCTTTTAGCAATATCAACACTTCTTTGCCTTCATCCAGCCCCAGACGTGCGCCGCTTTGTGCGGTAATTGCGACTTTCAGGCGTGTTTTTCCGTCAGCCAGTAAGACATCAACATGCTGTTGAACGTCATCATGATCGCGGGCGGTGATGGTGCCGAACCACTGGTTACGGGCGCTGGTTTGCAGTGAAAAACGTGAGATCGCGGCCAGCAGGCTGTTCAGCGGCAGGGCGTCATCGTCACTTAACACATCAAAGGCTTTTTGCTGGATTTGCGCCAGTAAGTCATAGAGCTGAATCAGTCGCTGACCATAGCGGGTCAGTACTGCGCCGCCGCCACCTTTACCGCCTGTTGCGCGCTCGACCAGAATATGCTCACTTAACTGATTCATCTCGTTAATGGCATCCCAGGCGCTTTTATAGCTGATACCGGCATCTTTCGCTCCCTGGCTAATGGAACCGGAAAGCGCAATGTGTTTTAGTAGCGAAATGCGGCGCGGGTCGGCGAATAATTTTTGTTGGAGCTTAAGGGTGAGAAGGATTTCGGCCTGCATAACAATGTCCTGGCAAAAGTCTTATTGTGACGGAAAACGAACGCCACGCAAAGCTGACCGCACAAAAGGGGAGTGCTTTTCTGTGCTTAGCGGTTAGAATAGTCTCATGACTATATCTGGAGTTGACCATGTTAGAGTTATTAAAAAGTCTGGTATTCGCCGTAATCATGGTACCTGTCGTGATGGCCATCATCCTGGGTCTGATTTACGGTCTTGGTGAAGTATTCAACATCTTTTCTGGTGTTGGTAAAAAAGACCAGCCCGGACAAAATCATTGATTCCCTGAATGCCCGCTTAGTCGGGCATTTTCTTTTTCTCAACTTCCTGCTTTTCCTGCCGATATTTTTTCTTATCTACCTCACAAAGGTTAGTAATAACTGCTGGGAAAATTCCGAGTTAGTCGTTATATTGTCGCCTACATAACGTTACATTAAGGGGTTACCAATGGCTCGTAAATGGTTGAACTTGTTTGCCGGGGCGGCACTCTCTTTCGCTGTTGCTGGCAATGCACTGGCAGATGAAGGGAAAATCACGGTGTTCGCCGCCGCATCACTGACTAACGCAATGCAGGACATTGCTACGCAGTATAAAAAAGAGAAAGGCGTGGATGTGGTTTCTTCTTTCGCTTCGTCATCTACTCTCGCCCGTCAGATTGAAGCGGGTGCGCCTGCGGATCTGTTTATTTCTGCCGATCAGAAATGGATGGATTATGCAGTTGATAAAAAAGCGATCGATACAGCTACGCGTCAGACACTGCTCGGCAATAGCCTGGTCGTTGTAGCACCGAAAGCCAGCGAGCAGAAAGATTTCATCATCGACAGCAAAACTAACTGGACTTCGCTGCTGAATGGCGGTCGCCTCGCGGTTGGCGATCCGGAACATGTCCCTGCTGGCATTTATGCAAAAGAAGCACTGCAAAAACTGGGCGCATGGGATACGCTCTCCCCGAAACTGGCTCCGGCGGAAGATGTTCGTGGCGCGCTGGCGTTGGTCGAACGCAATGAAGCGCCGTTGGGCATTGTTTACGGTTCTGACGCAGTTGCCAGCAAAGGGGTAAAAGTGGTTGCCACCTTCCCGGAAGATTCACATAAAAAAGTGGAATATCCGGTTGCTGTTGTGGAAGGGCATAACAATGCGACAGTGAAAGCATTTTATGATTATCTGAAGGGACCGCAGGCTGCGGAAATCTTTAAACGTTACGGATTTACAACCAAGTAATGATACTGACCGATCCAGAATGGCAGGCAGTTTTATTAAGCCTGAAAGTTTCTTCCCTGGCTGTGCTGTTTAGCCTGCCGTTTGGGATCTTTTTTGCCTGGTTACTGGTGCGTTGCACGTTTCCGGGCAAAGCTTTGCTCGACAGCGTACTGCATCTACCGCTGGTGTTACCGCCCGTGGTCGTCGGTTACTTATTATTAGTTTCGATGGGACGGCGCGGATTTATCGGTGAACGTCTGTATGACTGGTTTGGTATTACCTTCGCCTTTAGCTGGCGCGGCGCGGTTCTCGCTGCCGCCGTCATGTCGTTTCCGCTAATGGTGCGGGCAATTCGTCTGGCGCTGGAAGGGGTTGATGTCAAACTGGAACAGGCCGCAAGAACACTGGGGGCCGGGCGCTGGCGCGTTTTCTTTACTATCACGTTACCGCTGACCTTACCGGGAATTATTGTTGGTACGGTACTGGCTTTTGCTCGTTCTCTCGGTGAATTTGGCGCAACCATCACCTTTGTGTCGAACATTCCTGGTGAAACGCGAACCATTCCTTCTGCCATGTATACCCTGATTCAGACCCCCGGCGGGGAAAGTGGCGCAGCGAGACTGTGCATTATTTCTATTGCGCTGGCGATGATCTCCCTGTTGATTTCAGAATGGCTGGCCAGAATCAGCCGTGAACGGGCGGGGCGCTAATCATGCTGGAACTGAATTTTTCCCAGACCTTGGGCAACCATTGCCTGACTATTAATGAAACGCTGCCCGCCAATGGCATCACTGCTATCTTTGGCGTCTCCGGTGCCGGAAAAACTTCGCTGATTAACGCCATCAGTGGACTGACGCGCCCGCAAAAAGGGAGGATTGTCCTCAATGGTCGGGTACTAAATGATGCCGAAAAAGGTATCTGCCTGACGCCAGAAAAACGTCGCGTTGGCTATGTTTTTCAGGATGCACGGCTGTTCCCGCATTACAAAGTGCGTGGCAATTTGCGCTACGGCATGGCGAAAAGCATGGTCGATCAGTTCGATAAGCTGGTGGCGCTTTTAGGCATTGAACCGTTGCTTGACCGTTTACCGGGCAGCCTGTCCGGAGGCGAAAAACAGCGCGTGGCGATTGGTCGGGCTTTGCTGACGGCTCCGGAATTGCTGTTGCTGGATGAACCGCTGGCGTCACTGGATATTCCGCGTAAACGCGAACTGTTGCCTTATCTGCAACGTCTGACGCGGGAAATCAACATTCCGATGTTGTATGTCAGCCATTCGCTGGATGAGATCCTCCATCTGGCAGACAGAGTGATGGTACTGGAAAACGGTCAGGTGAAAGCCTTTGGCGCGCTGGAAGAAGTCTGGGGTAGTAGCGTGATGAATCCGTGGCTGCCGAAAGAGCAACAAAGTAGCATTCTGAAAGTGACGGTACTTGAGCATCATCCGCATTACGCGATGACTGCGCTGGCGCTGGGCGATCAGCATTTGTGGGTCAATAAGCTGGACGAACCGCTGCAAGCTGCGCTACGTATCCGCATTCAGGCTTCCGATGTTTCTCTGGTTTTACAACCGCCGCAGCAAACCAGCATTCGTAACGTATTGCGGGCAAAAGTTGTTAATAGTTATGACGACAACGGCCAGGTGGAAGTGGAGCTGGAAGTCGGCGGTAAAACGCTGTGGGCGCGTATCAGCCCGTGGGCCAGGGATGAACTGGCGATCAAACCTGGCCTGTGGCTGTACGCGCAAATTAAAAGTGTGTCGATAACCGCCTGATTAAATCAGGTGGCTATAAATGAACTGGGCAATGCTGTCGGTGGTGTTATCACCAATCACAATGTTGGCGCGCGCTTTTACCGCGTCATCGGCGTTGCCCATCGCCACGCCTGTACCAGCGGCTTCCAGCATACTGATATCATTAAAGTTATCGCCGAATGCCACGACGTTTTCCATCGACCAACCTTGCGCCTCAACCCATTTCGTCAAACGTTTACCTTTGCTGTTGCCGCCGCGTGCAATATCAACCTGATCGTGCCAGGACCATTCACACTCCAGTCCCAGTTCATGTTCGACATGCTTACCAAAATGCTGCAATTGCGGCAGGTCATCGTGCGTCAGGGCGAACTTCCATACGGCGTTAACTTGTTGCGCCGTTTCAGCCAGAGAAGCGACTTGTGTGAAAGTCGGACGCTGTTCCGGCGGCAGGGTTTGCGCCCAGTTAGACGTGCGAATGACATGCCCGGTCGGGTGCTCATAGACCATTGCATCATCGACATACATCAGACCGTGAATGTGGTGTTCATTCAGCATCTCAATGAGTTGCAGGGCTTTATTAACGGGCATTGGGTCCGCTTCCAGCACGGTTTTTGCATGATAATCATACAAATAGGTGCCATTACAGCAAATAGCAGGTGTATCCAGCGCCAGCGCCTGATAAAAAGGATGAATAGCGACGTGATGGCGACCTGTGACGATGATTAATTGATAGCCTGCTTCGCGAGCGCGGGCCAGGGCTTCTATCGATGAAGGAAGCAGGGTCTTTTTCGGGGTCAATAAGGTGCCGTCTAAGTCGAGAGCAATCACGCGTGTGGTCATGGCGTATTCCAGATTAAGGTTAAGAATTTTCGTCTGCGCGAATGGTACACCGATACCACTATCGGACAAAATTCTGCGTTTTAATTCAGCATTCACCGCCAAAAGCGACTAATTTTAGCTGTTACAGTCAGTTGCTAAATGCAAAGGAGCATTCATGAAGCAAACAGTTTATATCGCCAGCCCTGAGAGCCAGCAAATTCACGTCTGGAACCTGAATCATGAAGGCGCACTGACGCTGACACAGGTTGTCGATGTGCCGGGGCAGGTGCAGCCGATGGTGGTCAGCCCGGACAAACGTTATCTCTATGTTGGTGTTCGCCCTGAGTTTCGCGTCCTGGCGTATCGTATTGCCCCGGACGATGGCGCACTGACCTTTGCCGCAGAGTCTGCGCTGCCGGGTAGTCCGACGCATATTTCCACCGATCACCAGGGGCAGTTTGTCTTTGTAGGTTCTTACAATGCGGGTAACGTGAGCGTAACGCGTCTGGAAGATGGCCTGCCAGTGGGCGTCGTCGATGTGGTCGAGGGGCTGGACGGTTGCCATTCCGCCAATATCTCACCGGACAACCGTACGCTGTGGGTTCCGGCATTAAAGCAGGATCGCATTTGCCTGTTTACGGTCAGCGATGATGGTCATCTCGTGGCGCAGGACCCTGCGGAAGTGACCACCGTTGAAGGGGCCGGCCCGCGTCATATGGTATTCCATCCAAACGAACAATATGCGTATTGCGTCAATGAGTTAAACAGCTCAGTGGATGTCTGGGAACTGAAAGATCCGCACGGTAATATCGAATGTGTCCAGACGCTGGATATGATGCCGGAAAACTTCTCCGACACCCGTTGGGCGGCTGATATTCATATCACCCCGGATGGTCGCCATTTATACGCCTGCGACCGTACCGCCAGCCTGATTACCGTTTTCAGCGTTTCGGAAGATGGCAGCGTGTTGAGTAAAGAAGGCTTCCAGCCAACGGAAACCCAGCCGCGCGGCTTCAATGTTGATCACAGCGGCAAGTATCTGATTGCCGCCGGGCAAAAATCTCACCACATCTCGGTATACGAAATTGTTGGCGAGCAGGGACTACTGCATGAAAAAGGCCGTTATGCGGTCGGGCAGGGACCAATGTGGGTGGTGGTTAACGCACACTAACCGCTGATTTAACCGGCGCAGTCTCTCCTGCGCCGGTGTATTAACTTATCTCCTGTAACGCATGTCTCTGGCGTTCGACGATATTGGTCCACAAATTGTCTTTATCGTCAGTCCACAAATTAATCAGCAAGGCAAAAAAGCGTTCAGCTGCCGGAGAAAGCACGGCATCTTTGCGGCGAATAATCCCCAATGTCCGACGTATAACGGGTTCCACCAGTGGGATACCAATAATCGAAGAATAGGGCGCATGGGGCATTGCCAGACCAGGAAGCGCCGAAATCCCCAGTCCTGCCTCCACTAGTCCTAATGACGTCGAAAGATGACGCACTTCGTAAAACCAGTCCAGCTTCCAGGGCTTGTCGGCTAGCTGTTGTTCTATCAACAATCGGTTGCCGCTGGAGGAACGTACGCCAATCATTTTGTAACCCACTAACTCCTGCCATTCTACAAGCTGCTTTTTGGCCAATGGATGGTCACGCCGACAGGCCAGCACGAATGGCTCGTTGACCAGTGGGGTAAAATCAATGGATGAATTTGTGACGTTGTTCATGTTTATGCCAAAGTCTGATTCGTTACACAGCACCGATTCCATGCAATTATTCGTGCCTTGTTCCAGAATCCGCACTTTAATATTGGGATACAGCTCATTAAATTTACCGATTGCCAGCGGTAAAAAATAAAATACTGCGGTCGGAATACACGCTAACGTCACCATACCACGATGATAAGCATTCATATCACGAATATTAAAAAGCGTTTCATCGAATTTCTTTATTAATTCCCGCGCCTCCGGGAGCAACCTTTTCCCTGCTTTTGTTAACGTAACCTTGCGAGTTGTACGCTCAAATAGTTGAATATGTAAATCTTCCTCCATCTTTTTTATTCTTCGCGTTAATGCAGGTTGCGTAATATTGAGTAATTTAGCGGCATTGTTAAATGAACTGGACTCTGCCAGTATGACAAATGCCTTCATACTTGATAATTCATGCTTCATTATTACTCCGGAAAATGGAAGCGACGATTTTGGGTGGCTGGCCGTTAAAAATTTTAACTGCATTTAGCCAACTTAAATTAATGAAAAAATGTTATTAATCGTTGAGCTAAAGTCATTAGAGATGCTTTGCCCTTAATGTAACCATATCGCAATAAGTTATGTTTTTAAATTGAGGGCATTATTATGAAAAAAATACCCTGCGTGATGATGCGAGGTGGAACCTCGAGGGGCGCGTTCTTGTTAGCGGAACATTTACCCGAAGATCAAACGCAGCGCGATAAAATATTGATGGCAATTATGGGTTCCGGTAACGATCTGGAAATTGACGGTATTGGCGGCGGTAATCCGCTGACCAGTAAAGTCGCCATTATTAGCCGTTCCAGCGATCCGCGTGCTGATGTCGATTATCTGTTTGCTCAAGTTATTGTCCATGAGCAACGTGTCGATACCACGCCTAATTGTGGCAATATGCTGTCTGGTGTTGGGGCATTCGCCATTGAAAATGGTTTGATTGCAGCGACTTCACCAGTTACCCGCGTACGTATCCGCAACGTCAATACTGGTACGTTCATCGAAGCTGATGTGCAAACGCCAAATGGTGTTGTCGAGTACGAGGGTAGCGCCAGAATTGACGGCGTACCGGGTACTGCCGCACCGGTTGCGCTCACTTTCCTGAATGCCGCCGGAACCAAAACCGGAAAAGTCTTCCCGACTGATAATCAGATTGATTATTTTGACGATGTCCCGGTGACCTGTATCGATATGGCGATGCCAGTCGTCATTATTCCGGCTGAATATCTGGGAAAAACAGGTTATGAATTACCGGCGGAACTGGATGCCGACAAAGCATTATTAGCACGCATTGAATCTATCCGTCTACAAGCGGGTAAAGCAATGGGCTTAGGTGATGTCAGTAATATGGTTATCCCTAAACCTGTGCTTATTTCTCCAGCGCAGAAAGGCGGGGCAATTAATGTACGTTATTTTATGCCGCATTCTTGCCATCGCGCGCTGGCGATAACCGGTGCTATTGCTATTTCCAGTAGTTGTGCATTGGAAGGCACCGTCACCCGACAAATCGTCCCTTCTGTAGGATACGGCAATATCAATATTGAACACCCCAGTGGTGCGCTCGACGTTCATTTAAGTAATGAAGGTCAGGATGCCACGACGTTACGCGCATCTGTTATTCGGACGACCAGAAAAATATTTTCCGGTGAAGTTTATCTTCCCTGAAAAAATTCGTTGTCAGGATAAGGACAATCAATAAAGGACTTCTGTATGAGTCATACAGAAAGAACAGGATTTTAAATGAATAAGAAATCGTTATGGAAGCTAATTCTGATATTAGCGATCCCATGTATTATTGGTTTTATGCCAGCTCCGGCAGGATTAAGCGAACTGGCGTGGGTGCTTTTTGGTATTTACCTGGCGGCCATTGTGGGTCTGGTTATCAAGCCTTTCCCGGAACCTGTCGTACTGTTAATTGCCGTTGCTGCCTCAATGGTGGTGGTCGGTAACTTATCCGACGGTGCGTTTAAGACCACCGCCGTATTAAGCGGTTACTCTTCAGGTACTACCTGGCTGGTGTTCTCGGCGTTTACCTTAAGCGCCGCATTTGTGACCACCGGTTTAGGTAAACGTATTGCCTATCTGCTGATTGGTAAAATCGGTAACACCACGCTGGGTCTGGGTTACGTTACGGTATTCCTCGATCTGGTACTGGCTCCGGCAACACCGTCTAACACCGCGCGTGCGGGCGGCATTGTGTTACCGATCATCAACAGCGTGGCGGTGGCTTTGGGGTCCGAACCGGAAAAAAGTCCGCGTCGTGTCGGACATTACCTGATGATGTCCATTTACATGGTCACCAAAACCACCAGCTATATGTTCTTTACCGCAATGGCGGGGAACATTCTGGCGCTGAAAATGATCAACGACATTCTGCACCTGCAAATTAGCTGGGGTGGATGGGCGCTGGCCGCCGGATTGCCGGGCATCATTATGCTGCTGGTCACCCCGCTGGTAATTTACACCATGTATCCACCAGAAATTAAAAAGGTGGATAACAAAACCATCGCTAAAGCGGGCCTTGCCGAACTGGGACCGATGAAAATCCGCGAAAAAATGCTGCTCGGTGTCTTTGTGCTGGCGCTACTGGGCTGGATTTTCAGTAAGTCTCTGGGGGTTGATGAATCCACTGTGGCAATCGTTGTTATGGCGACCATGCTGCTGCTGGGTATCGTTACCTGGGAAGACGTGGTTAAAAATAAAGGCGGCTGGAATACCTTAATCTGGTACGGCGGTATTATCGGATTAAGCTCCTTATTATCGAAAGTTAAATTCTTCGAATGGTTAGCTGAAGTCTTTAAAAATAACCTGGCATTTGATGGTCACGGTAACGTTGCTTTCTTCGTTATTATTTTCCTCAGCATTATCGTGCGTTATTTCTTCGCTTCCGGTAGTGCCTATATCGTTGCTATGTTACCGGTATTTGCCATGCTGGCGAACGTCTCCGGCGCACCGTTAATGTTAACCGCGCTGGCACTGTTGTTCTCCAACTCCTATGGCGGCATGGTTACTCACTATGGCGGCGCGGCAGGTCCGGTCATCTTTGGCGTGGGTTATAACGATATTAAATCCTGGTGGTTGGTCGGTGCGGTACTGACGATATTAACCTTCCTGGTGCATATCACCCTCGGCGTGTGGTGGTGGAATATGCTGATCGGCTGGAACATGCTGTAAATATTCTCGTCATACTTCAAGTTGCATGTGCTGCGTCTGCGTTCGCTCACCCCAGTCACTTACTTATGTAAGCTCCTGGGGATTCACTCGCTTGTCGCCTTCCTGCAACTCAAATTATTTAGAGTATATCCATTTATTATCTTTCTGCGCACTTCACGGTGCGCAGATATCTGGAGCATTTGATGATCAAGTTATCTGAAAAAGGCGTGTTTCTCGCCAGTAATAACGAAATAATTGCTGAAGAACATTTCACCGGCGAAATTAAAAAAGAAGAAGCCAAAAAAGGCACTATTGCCTGGTCTATTCTCTCTTCGCATAATACGTCCGGAAATATGGATAAACTTAAAATTAAGTTTGATTCATTAGCCTCTCACGATATTACCTTTGTTGGTATTGTACAGACCGCTAAAGCGTCCGGTATGGAACGTTTCCCGCTGCCGTATGTGCTGACCAACTGCCATAACTCACTCTGCGCCGTCGGCGGCACCATTAACGGTGATGACCATGTTTTTGGTTTATCGGCAGCTCAGCGTTATGGCGGTATTTTTGTGCCTCCGCATATTGCGGTCATCCATCAATATATGCGTGAGATGATGGCAGGCGGCGGCAAAATGATCCTCGGGTCAGACAGCCACACCCGTTACGGTGCATTAGGGACAATGGCAGTCGGTGAGGGCGGTGGTGAGTTGGTAAAACAGCTGCTTAATGACACCTGGGATATCGACTATCCGGGAGTTGTTGCGGTGCATCTGACCGGAAAACCAGCGCCGTATGTGGGGCCGCAGGATGTGGCGCTGGCTATCATTGGCGCGGTGTTCAAAAACGGTTACGTCAAAAACAAAGTCATGGAGTTCGTTGGACCGGGCGTTAGCGCGCTCTCTACCGATTTCCGTAACAGCGTTGACGTGATGACCACGGAAACCACCTGTTTAAGCTCCGTCTGGCAAACTGATGAAGAAGTGCATAACTGGCTGGCGCTGCACGGTCGCGGCCAGGATTACTGCCAGCTTAACCCTCAACCGATGGCGTACTACGATGGCTGCATCAGCGTTGATTTAAGCGCCATCAAACCAATGATTGCGCTGCCGTTCCACCCGAGCAACGTGTATGAAATCGACACACTGAACCAGAACCTGACCGACATTCTGCGTGAGATTGAAATTGAGTCCGAACGCGTGGCGCACGGTAAAGCCAAACTCTCGCTGCTGGATAAAGTGGAAAATGGTCGCCTGAAAGTGCAGCAGGGGATTATCGCGGGCTGTTCTGGCGGTAACTACGAAAACGTCATCGCGGCGGCGAATGCACTGCGCGGTCAATCCTGTGGCAATGACACCTTCTCGCTGGCAGTTTACCCGTCATCACAGCCGGTGTTTATGGATCTCGCCAAAAAAGGTGTGGTAGCAGATTTGATTGGCGCAGGCGCAATCATCAGAACCGCGTTCTGCGGCCCATGCTTTGGCGCGGGCGATACGCCAATCAACAACGGATTAAGTATTCGCCACACCACGCGTAACTTCCCGAACCGCGAAGGCTCTAAGCCAGCTAATGGGCAGATGTCAGCGGTGGCGTTGATGGACGCTCGTTCTATCGCTGCGACTGCGGCAAACGGTGGCTATTTAACCTCTGCCAGCGAACTTGATTGCTGGGACAACGTGCCGGAGTACGCCTTCGATGTAACGCCGTATAAAAACCGTGTTTATCAGGGCTTTGTGAAAGGGGCAACTCAGCAACCGCTGATTTACGGACCGAACATTAAAGACTGGCCGGAATTGGGTGCGCTGACTGACAATATCGTCCTGAAAGTGTGCTCGAAGATCCTCGACGAAGTGACCACCACCGACGAACTGATTCCTTCCGGTGAAACCTCTTCTTATCGTTCAAATCCGATTGGTCTGGCGGAGTTTACCCTGTCACGCCGCGATCCCGGTTATGTTGGCAGAAGTAAAGCGACTGCTGAGCTGGAAAATCAGCGTCTGGCGGGGAATGTCAGCGAGCTGACAGAGGTGTTTGCGCGCATTAAGCAGATTGCTGGTCAGGAGCATATTGATCCGCTGCAAACTGAAATTGGCAGCATGGTATATGCGGTGAAACCAGGCGATGGTTCTGCGCGTGAACAGGCGGCGAGCTGCCAGCGTGTGATTGGCGGTCTGGCGAATATTGCCGAAGAGTACGCGACTAAACGCTACCGTTCTAACGTCATCAACTGGGGGATGTTACCGCTGCAGATGGCGGAAGTGCCAACCTTTGAAGTGGGGGATTACATTTACATCCCTGGCATTAAAGCGGCGCTGGATAATCCGGGTACGACGTTTAAAGGTTATGTGATCCATGAAGATGCGCCGGTAACGGAAATTACGCTCTATATGGAAAGTCTGACTGCTGAAGAGCGCGAGATTATCAAGGCGGGTAGTTTGATTAACTTCAATAAAAACCGTCAGATGTAAAAAGCGCCATGTGAATGTAGGTCGCATTCGGCACTTATTGTCGGATGCGATGCTTGCGCATCTTATCCGACCTACGAATCGCATCGAATCTGTAGGCCGGATAAGGCGTTTACGCCGCATCCGGCAAATAGTTAATAGCTCTTACTTCTTCGCCTCTGCAACCACTTTACTACCCACGCCGCGGTTATTGTATTCCCACATGCGGTTGTAGTTAGTGTCATTCAGATTGCGCTGTATTTCGTCGTTATCATCTACGCTGCCGGTATTACCCGCAAACGGACGATTAGAGATCACCGCATCGGCCCACGGTTTAGCCGTGTTAAAACCTTCGTTGATGGCGCTATCACGGATCACCACCTGACCGTTGGTATTGGCATCAACATCCAGCGAGCGGCCCAGTTGCGCCACACCATCACCGAAAGCATTGAAACGGCTGTTTACGGCGAGGAAACCGTAGTAAATGTTGGACAGCGTAGCCGGTGCAAACACATACGCTTCTTGCTGAGTACGTGAGTTCACCACGCGGAATTCGGTGTTATCGAACACCACTGCGCCGCGACCAGAAACGATATCCACATCCCCTTCAATGTAGCTGTTGGTCACCAGCGTACGCGGCTGACGGTTGGTTTCCAGACGGTTCTGCACACCGCTGTTGGTGACAAAGAAGGTGTTCTGACGACCGAGAATGTTAACGTTGTTAATCTGTACCTGGTCACCATCAGTACGCAGTGCCACCGCCGGATGGTTACCTGCATCTACGCTATCGCCCAGCGTGTTTTCGATGGTCAGATTTTGCAGTTGCAGGCCATTGTTTTGTGACCAGAAGACCGCAGAGCAGAGAACACCGATACTGTCGCTGCGTTTGCTCTGGCAGCTATCGTACATATACCACGCTGGTTTACCTGGCATATATTTGCCGCGCGGGTTGACGTCGTGACGCCAGTCGGCAGGGCTCATGCCCCCATCAAGGGAAAGCCCAATCTTCACATCAATCGGTTTTTCACCTGTACCGTACAGAGTAATTCCACCCGGAGCAGCAGGGACATACACCGTTCCCTGATACTCACCAGGCATCACGGCAATATACTGGCGCTTGTTAGTGCGCTTGATAATTGCCGCATCTACCGCCGCCTGAATCGTGGTATGCGTTACACCTTGAGTACCCGCCGGGCCGACAACAAAGTCAGGTTGCGCAGGCAGGGTAATCGGGGAAGGATTCCACGCTGCAGCACCTGGTGTCAGGGATGCAAAATAGTGTTGAGCATCGAAATTCTGCGCTTCTTTTGCCGACAGAATCGGGCGAGAAGAGGTACCAGGCGCGGTTTGATCAGAAGGACGTTGATCGGGTGGTGTTGAGCTACAGGCGGTCAGCGTCACGCCAAAAGCCAATGCCAGCGCCAGACGGGAAACTGAAAATGTGTTCACAGGTTGCTCCGGGCTATGAAATAGAAAAATGAATCCGTTGAAGCCTGCTTTTTTATACTAACTTGAGCGAAACGGGAAGGTAAAAAGACAAAAAGTTGTTTTTAATACCTTTAAGTGATACCAGATGGCATTGCGCCATCTGGCAGAGTGATTAACTAAACATCGCAGTAATCGAGGCGCTTGCCAGAGAGTGGAAATGAACGTTAAACCCGACCATCGCGCCGCTGGCACCTTCATCGACATCAATACGTTCTATATCCAGCGCGTGAACGGTAAAAATGTAGCGATGAGTTTCGCCTTTCGGCGGTGCTGCGCCATCGTACCCGGTTTTACCAAAGTCGGTACGCGTCTGCAAAACGCCGTCTGGCATTGCTACCAGACCAGAGCCAAACCCTTGCGGTAATACGCGGGTATCAGCGGGTAAGTTAACAACTACCCAGTGCCACCAGCCGGAGCCGGTTGGCGCATCCGGGTCGTAGCAGGTGACAACAAAACTTTTCGTTCCCGCAGGAACATCATCCCACGCCAGATGCGGTGAAATATTATCGCCATCGTAACCCATGCCGTTAAAGACATGACGATGCGGCAATTTATCGCCATCGCGCAGATCGTTACTGATGAGTTTCATGAACCCTCCTTTCTTGTTTGCAGAAAGTGTAGCCAGAAACCCTCACGCGGACTTCTCGTTATTGGCAAAAAAATGTTTCATCCTGTACCGCGCGGTTAACCGCTGCGGTCAGACGCTGCAACTGTTGCGGGAGAATAATATAGGGCGGCATCAGGTAAATCAGTTTGCCAAAAGGCCGGATCCAGACACCCTGTTCGACAAAGAATTTTTGCAGCGCCGCCATATTCACCGGACGAGTGGTTTCGACTACGCCGATTGCCCCCAGCACGCGCACATCGGCAACCATTTCGGCATCACGGGCGGGGGCAAGTTGCTCGCGCAGCTGTACTTCAATAGCCGCCACCTGTTGCTGCCAGTCGCCAGATTCGAGAATCGCCAGGCTGGCGTTTGCTGCCGCGCAGGCCAGCGGATTGCCCATAAAAGTTGGCCCATGCATAAAGCAACCGGCTTCGCCGTTACTGATGGTTTCCGCAACCTCGCGCGTGGTGAGCGTGGCGGAAAGGGTCATTGTGCCGCCGGTTAAGGCTTTACCGAGGCACAAAATGTCCGGCGCGATTTCTGCATGTTCACAGGCAAACAGTTTGCCGGTACGACCAAATCCGGTGGCGATCTCGTCGGCAATCAGCAAGATACCTTCGCGATCGCACATTTTGCGGATTCGTTTTAACCATTCCGGATGGTACATGCGCATCCCACCTGCGCCCTGGACAATCGGTTCAATGATCACCGCCGCGATTTCATGACGATGCGCCGCCATCAGGCGGGCAAAGCCAACCATATCACGTTCATCCCATTCACCATCCATGCGGCTTTGCGGGGCGGGAGCAAACAAGTTTTCTGGCAGATAGCCTTTCCACAGGCTGTGCATTGAGTTGTCCGGATCGCACACCGACATCGCGCCAAAGGTATCGCCATGATAACCATTGCGGAAGGTCAGAAAACGGTGGCGCGCTTCGCCTTTGGCCTGCCAGTACTGCAACGCCATTTTCATCGCCACTTCCACCGCTACGGAGCCGGAGTCCGCGAGAAAAACGCATTCCAGCGGTTGCGGCGTCATTGCCACCAGTTTGCGGCATAGCTCGATGGCGGGCGCATGGGTGATACCGCCAAACATCACATGCGACATAGCATCAATTTGCGACTTCATCGCCGCATTAAGCTGCGGGTGATTATAGCCGTGGATCGCCGCCCACCAGGACGACATACCGTCAACCAGGCGTCTGCCGTCAGACAAAATTAGCTCGCAACCTTCGGCGCTCGCGACCGGATAAACCGGCAGAGGGGAGGTCATGGATGTGTATGGGTGCCAGATATGGCGTTGGTCAAAGGCAAGATCGTCCGTTGTCATAATCGACTTGTAAACCAAATTGAAAAGATTTAGGTTTACAAGTCTACACCGAATTAACAACAAAAAACACGTTTTGGAGAAGCCCCATGGCTCACCGCCCACGCTGGACATTGTCGCAAGTCACAGAATTATTTGAAAAACCGTTGCTGGATCTGCTGTTTGAAGCGCAGCAGGTGCATCGTCAGCATTTCGATCCACGTCAGGTGCAGGTCAGCACGTTGCTGTCGATTAAGACCGGAGCTTGTCCGGAAGATTGCAAATACTGCCCGCAAAGCTCGCGCTACAAAACCGGGCTGGAAGCCGAGCGGTTGATGGAAGTTGAACAGGTGCTGGAGTCGGCGCGCAAAGCGAAAGCGGCAGGATCGACGCGCTTCTGTATGGGCGCGGCGTGGAAGAATCCCCACGAACGCGATATGCCGTACCTGGAACAAATGGTGCAGGGGGTAAAAGCGATGGGGCTGGAGGCGTGTATGACGCTGGGCACGTTGAGTGAATCTCAGGCGCAGCGCCTCGCGAACGCCGGGCTGGATTACTACAACCACAACCTCGACACCTCGCCGGAGTTTTACGGCAATATCATCACCACCCGCACTTATCAGGAACGCCTCGATACGCTGGAAAAAGTGCGCGATGCCGGGATCAAAGTCTGTTCTGGCGGCATTGTGGGCTTAGGCGAAACGGTAAAAGATCGCGCCGGATTATTGCTGCAACTGGCAAACCTGCCGACGCCGCCGGAAAGCGTACCAATCAACATGCTGGTGAAGGTGAAAGGCACGCCGCTGGCGGATAACGATGATGTCGATGCCTTTGATTTTATTCGCACCATTGCGGTCGCGCGGATCATGATGCCGACCTCTTACGTGCGCCTTTCTGCCGGACGCGAGCAGATGAACGAACAGACTCAGGCGATGTGCTTTATGGCAGGCGCAAACTCGATTTTCTACGGTTGCAAACTGCTGACCACGCCGAATCCGGAAGAAGATAAAGACCTGCAACTGTTCCGCAAACTGGGGCTAAATCCGCAGCAAACTGCCGTGCTGGCAGGGGATAACGAACAACAGCAACGTCTTGAACAGGCGCTGATGACCCCGGACACCGACGAATATTACAACGCGGCAGCATTATGAGCTGGCAGGAGAAAATCAACGCGGCGCTCGATGCGCGGCGTGCTGCCGATGCCCTGCGTCGCCGTTATCCAGTGGCGCAAGGAGCCGGACGCTGGCTGGTGGCGGATGATCGCCAGTATCTGAACTTTTCCAGTAACGATTATTTAGGTTTAAGCCATCATCCGCAAATTATCCGTGCCTGGCAGCAGGGGGCGGAGCAATTTGGCATCGGTAGCGGCGGTTCCGGTCACGTCAGCGGTTATAGCGTTGCGCATCAGGCGCTGGAAGAAGAACTGGCCGAGTGGCTGGGCTATTCGCGGGCACTGCTATTTATCTCTGGTTTTGCCGCTAATCAGGCGGTCATTGCCGCGATGATGGCAAAAGAGGACCGCATTGTCGCTGACCGGCTTAGCCATGCCTCATTGCTGGAGGCTGCCAGTTTAAGCCCGTCGCAGCTTCGCCGTTTTGTTCATAACGATGTCACTCATCTGGCGCGACTGCTTGCTTCCCCCTGTCCGGGGCAGCAACTGGTGGTGACAGAAGGCGTGTTCAGCATGGACGGCGATATTGCGCCACTGGCGGAAATCCAGCAGGTAACGCAACAGCACAATGGCTGGTTGATGGTCGATGATGCCCACGGCACGGGCGTTATCGGGGAGCAGGGGCGCGGCAGCTGCTGGCTGCAAAAGGTAAAACCAGAATTGCTGGTGGTGACTTTTGGCAAAGGATTTGGCGTCAGTGGGGCTGCGGTGCTTTGCTCCAGTACGGTGGCGGATTATCTGCTGCAATTCGCCCGCCACCTTATCTACAGCACCAGTATGCCGCCCGCTCAGGCGCAGGCATTACGTGCGTCACTGGCGGTCATTCGCCGTGATGAGGGGGATGCACGGCGCGAAAAACTGGTGTCACTCATTGCGCGTTTTCGTGCCGGAGTACAGGATTTGCCGTTTACGCTGGCTGATTCATGCAGCGCCATCCAGCCATTGATCGTCGGTGATAACAGCCGTGCGTTACAACTGGCAGAAAAACTGCGCCAGCAAGGCTGCTGGGTCACGGCGATTCGCCCGCCAACCGTACCCGCTGGTACTGCGCGACTGCGCTTAACGCTAACCGCAGCGCATGAAATGCAGGATATCGACCGTCTGCTGGAGGTGCTGCATGGCAACGGTTAATAAACAAGCCATTGCAGCGGCATTTGGTCGGGCAGCCGCACTCTATGAGCAACACGCAGATCTACAGCGCCAGAGTGCTGACGTCTTACTGGCAATGCTCCCACAGCGTAAATACACCCACGTACTGGACGCGGGTTGTGGACCTGGCTGGATGAGCCGCCACTGGCGGGAACGTCACGCGCAGGTGACGGCCTTAGATCTCTCGCCGCCAATGCTTGTTCAGGCACGCCAGAAGGATGCCGCAGACCATTATCTGGCGGGAGATATCGAATCCCTGCCGTTAGCGACTGCGACGTTCGATCTTGCATGGAGCAATCTCGCAGTGCAGTGGTGCGGTAATTTATCCACGGCACTCCGCGAGCTGTATCGGGTGGTGCGCCCCGGAGGCGTGGTGGCGTTTACCACGCTGGTGCAGGGATCGTTACCCGAACTGCATCAGGCGTGGCAGGCGGTGGACGAGCGTCCGCATGCTAATCGCTTTTTACCGCCAGATGAAATCGAACAGTCACTGAACGGCGTGCATTATCAACATCATATTCAGCCCATCACGCTGTGGTTTGATGATGCGCTCAGTGCCATGCGTTCGCTGAAAGGCATTGGTGCCACGCATCTTCATGAAGGGCGCGACCCGCGAATATTAACGCGTTCGCAGTTGCAGCGATTGCAACTGGCTTGGCCGCAACAACAGGGGCGATATCCTCTGACGTATCATCTTTTTTTGGGAGTGATTGCTCGTGAGTAAACGTTATTTTGTCACCGGAACGGATACCGAAGTGGGGAAAACCGTCGCCAGTTGTGCACTTTTACAAGCCGCAAAGGCAGTAGGCTACCGGACGGCAGGTTATAAACCGGTCGCCTCTGGCAGTGAAAAGACCCCGGAAGGCTTACGTAATAGCGACGCGCTGGCGTTACAGCGCAACAGCAGCCTGCAGCTGGATTACGCAACGGTAAATCCTTACACCTTCGCAGAACCCACCTCGCCGCACATCATCAGCGCGCAAGAGGGCAGGCCGATAGAATCATTGGTAATGAGCGCCGGATTACGCGCGCTTGAACAACAGGCTGACTGGGTGTTAGTGGAAGGCGCTGGCGGCTGGTTTACGCCGCTTTCTGACACTTTCACTTTTGCAGATTGGGTAACACAGGAACAACTGCCGGTAATACTGGTAGTTGGTGTGAAACTTGGCTGTATTAATCACGCGATGTTAACTGCACAGGCAATACAACACGCCGGACTGACTCTGGCGGGTTGGGTGGCGAATGATGTCACGCCTCCTGGAAAACGTCACGCTGAATATATGACCACGCTCACCCGCATGATTCCCGCGCCGCTGCTGGGAGAGATCCCCTGGCTTGCAGAAAATCCAGAAAATGCGGCAACTGGAAAGTACATAAACCTTGCCTTGTTGTAGCCATCCTGTATTTGGTTAAATTGCGAGCGAGATTGCGTCTTCGATTGACTGCAATTTAACCAATTAAATTCTAAAATAATCACGAAAAAAATTTTACTTCCGCATCATGCGGCGAATGTGGGAATTGCCCAGGCGGCGGGGGATAGGGGCTGCAGACAGTTATCCACTATTCCTGTGGATAACCATGTGTATTAGAGTTAGAAAACACGAGGCAAGCGAGAGAATACGCGGCTTGCACGCGAATTGGCGTTAAAGACGGCTCAATGAAATATCTTTTATTTTTTAACTGGTTAGATAAATGCAATGGCAGTCACTGAACAGGCATCTCTTGCCATAAAACTGTCATCACTCATCTTGACAAATGTTAAAAAAGCCGTTGCTTTGGGGATAACCCGGTAAGGCCGGAGTTTTATCTCGCCACAGAGTAAATTTTGCTCATGATTGACAGCGGAGTTTACGCTGTAACAGAAATATTATGGTGATGAACTGTTTTTTTATCCAGTATAATTTGTTGGCATAATTAAGTACGACGAGTAAAATTACATACCTGCCCGCCCAACTCCTTCAGGTAGCGACTCATGAGTAAACCGTTCAAACTGAATTCCGCTTTTAAACCTTCTGGCGATCAGCCAGAGGCGATTCGACGTCTCGAAGAGGGGCTGGAAGATGGCCTGGCGCACCAGACGTTACTTGGCGTGACTGGCTCCGGGAAAACCTTCACCATTGCCAATGTCATTGCTGACCTTCAGCGCCCAACCATGGTACTTGCGCCCAACAAAACGCTGGCGGCCCAGCTGTATGGCGAAATGAAAGAGTTCTTCCCGGAAAACGCGGTGGAATATTTCGTTTCCTACTACGACTACTATCAGCCGGAAGCCTATGTACCGAGTTCCGACACTTTCATTGAGAAAGATGCCTCGGTTAACGAACATATTGAGCAGATGCGTTTGTCCGCCACCAAAGCGATGCTGGAGCGGCGTGATGTGGTTGTGGTGGCGTCTGTTTCCGCGATTTATGGTCTGGGCGATCCTGATTTATATCTCAAGATGATGCTCCATCTCACGGTCGGTATGATTATCGATCAGCGCGCGATTCTGCGCCGACTGGCGGAGCTGCAATACGCTCGTAATGATCAAGCATTCCAGCGTGGTACTTTCCGCGTTCGTGGCGAGGTGATAGATATCTTCCCGGCAGAATCGGATGACATTGCACTTCGCGTGGAACTGTTTGACGAGGAAGTGGAACGATTGTCGTTATTTGACCCGCTGACCGGGCAGATTGTTTCCACTATTCCACGTTTTACCATCTACCCGAAAACGCACTACGTCACACCGCGCGAGCGCATCGTACAGGCGATGGAGGAGATCAAAGAAGAGCTGGCCGCCAGACGCAAAGTGCTGTTGGAAAACAACAAACTGCTGGAAGAGCAGCGGCTGACCCAGCGTACCCAGTTTGATCTGGAGATGATGAACGAGCTGGGCTACTGTTCGGGGATTGAAAACTACTCGCGCTTCCTCTCCGGTCGTGGACCGGGTGAGCCACCGCCGACGCTGTTTGATTACCTCCCTGCTGATGGGCTGCTGGTGGTCGATGAATCTCACGTCACCATTCCACAAATTGGCGGCATGTATCGCGGTGACCGGGCGCGTAAAGAGACACTGGTGGAGTACGGCTTCCGCCTGCCATCAGCGCTGGATAACCGTCCGCTTAAGTTTGAAGAGTTCGAAGCATTAGCGCCGCAAACCATCTATGTTTCGGCGACGCCGGGTAATTACGAGCTGGAAAAATCCGGCGGCGATGTGGTGGATCAGGTGGTGCGTCCAACCGGATTGCTTGACCCGATTATCGAAGTGCGGCCGGTGGCGACACAGGTTGATGATCTTCTTTCGGAGATTCGTCAGCGAGCGGCAATTAACGAACGCGTACTGGTCACCACACTGACCAAGCGGATGGCGGAAGATCTTACCGAATATCTCGAAGAACATGGCGAGCGCGTGCGTTATCTTCACTCAGATATCGACACCGTCGAACGTATGGAGATTATCCGCGACTTGCGTCTGGGTGAGTTCGACGTATTGGTAGGGATCAACTTACTGCGTGAAGGTCTGGATATGCCGGAAGTTTCGCTGGTGGCGATCCTCGACGCTGACAAAGAAGGCTTCCTGCGTTCCGAACGTTCGTTGATCCAGACCATTGGTCGTGCGGCACGTAACGTTAACGGTAAAGCGATTCTCTACGGCGATAAGATCACCCCATCAATGGCGAAAGCGATTGGCGAAACCGAACGTCGCCGCGAGAAACAGCAGAAGTACAACGAGGAACACGGCATTACGCCGCAAGGCTTGAACAAGAAAGTGGTCGATATCCTGGCGTTGGGGCAGAACATTGCTAAAACCAAAGCGAAGGGCAGAGGAAAATCGCGACCGATTGTTGAGCCGGATAATGTGCCGATGGATATGTCGCCTAAAGCGTTGCAGCAGAAAATCCATGAGCTGGAAGGGTTGATGATGCAACACGCGCAGAATCTGGAGTTCGAAGAAGCGGCGCAAATTCGTGACCAGTTGCATCAGCTGCGTGAGCTGTTTATCGCGGCATCGTAACAGGATAGCGAAGAAGACTGATGACAAACGGAAAACAGCCTGATGCGCTACGCTTATCAGGCCTACATTTTCTCCGCAATATATTGAATTTGCGCGGTTTGTAGGCCGGATAAGGCGTTCACGCCGCATCCGGCATAAACAACGCGCACTTTGTCTTCAATAGGAAGCCGGAATTTTCCTTCGGATTTCCGTTAACCTAAAGCCTGTAACGCCTTTTCCAGCGCGTTATGTAACAACTGGCGGTCATGACGATACGGAATATCGCTGGCCTCCAGTACCTCCTGGATTACAATCCGCTCTTTCACCGCCGAGACATCCACTTTTGGCCCGACGATGACCGCATCAATGACCTTTTTACCAACATACTGCTCCATAATTGCCAGCTTGCTTTCCAGCTTCAAATTAGCCGCAGGTAAACTCAACTCACGCCCCAGATTGCCGATATAAACCATCGGCGCTGGCGTGCGGCGTAATGCCTGGGCGATTTCCTTCAGCAGCAGAATTGGCATCAGGCTGGTATAAAAACTGCCAGGCCCAATAATGATGAGATCCGCTTCATTGATAGCGTGAACCGCCTCACGCGTTGCGGGTACATTAGGCGTTAACAATAACTCTTGAATCGGCGTAGTTAACTGGTCGATATTGACCTCGCCGTAAACTTCATGCCCCTGATCGTCAATCGCCATCAGATCAACAGGATGCTCTGACATTGGAATCAAATGCGTATCCACTTTCAGCAGATTACGAATTAAATTGATGGCTTCCAGAGGCCGCACGCTAAGGTGATCCAGCGCCTTTAACATCAAGTTTCCGAGATTATGACCGGAAAGTTCGCCATTGCCACCAAAACGGTATTCAAACATCGCGGAGGCGACGCTCGGTTCCGTTATCAGCTGGTTGAGGCAGTTGCGCATATCGCCCCAGGCAATGCCGCCTTCTGAACGGCGAATACGCCCCGTCGAGCCACCATTATCGGTGGTGGTGACGATACCCGTTAAACGAGAACCCAAAGACGAAAGTGATGAGAGAACGCGTCCCAGTCCATGCCCTCCGCCGAGAGCAACGACACGATCAAGATCAGCCAGCGTACGATTGCGCATATAGTTTCCTGGAGTCAGATTATCCGCGCTACAGTAGCGCAAATTGCGGGGAAACAGCAATTAACCTGCCAATATTGAGGATACAAACTATTTTCTTCTACCTCTAAAGGACGATGCACGCTATGCCTCCCTGATGATGTATATCAAAGTAAAACCGCCATTTTCCCTTATTCTGTAGCGAAATAGCACGATCATGACGCTATATACATGATTACATAGCGAAAGTGTGGATGGTAAAAATCTCATTTACACGCTAGTATCGGCATAACCACTAAACACTCTAGCCTCTGCACCTGGGTCAACTGATACGGTGCTTTGGCCGTGACAATGCTCGTAAAGATTGCCACCAGGGCGAAGGAAGAAATGACTTCGCCTCCCGTATCTGGAAAGGTGTACATGGCTTCACAACTGACTGATGCATTTGCGCGTAAGTTTTACTACTTGCGCCTGTCGATTACCGATGTGTGTAACTTTCGTTGCACCTACTGCCTGCCGGATGGCTACAAACCGAGCGGCGTCACCAATAAAGGCTTTCTTACCGTCGATGAAATTCGCCGGGTTACGCGCGCCTTCGCCAGTCTGGGCACCGAAAAAGTGCGCCTGACAGGCGGTGAGCCGTCTTTACGCCGCGACTTTACCGATATCATCGCCGCTGTGCGGGAAAACGACGCTATCCGCCAGATTGCGGTCACCACCAATGGTTACCGTCTGGAACGCGATGTGGCGAACTGGCGCGATGCGGGACTTACTGGCATTAACGTCAGTGTCGACAGTCTGGACGCCCGCCAGTTTCACGCTATTACCGGGCAGGATAAATTCAACCAGGTCATGGCGGGGATTGATGCTGCATTTGAGGTCGGTTTTGAGAAGGTCAAAGTCAATACCGTGCTGATGCGTGATGTTAATCATCACCAGCTCGACACCTTTCTGAACTGGATCCAGCATCGCCCTATCCAGCTGCGTTTCATCGAACTGATGGAAACGGGCGAGGGCAGCGAGCTCTTCCGTAAGCATCACATCTCTGGTCAGGTTCTGCGTGACGAGCTACTGCGTCGCGGCTGGATCCACCAATTACGTCAACGCAGCGACGGTCCCGCGCAAGTCTTTTGCCATCCAGATTACGCCGGAGAGATTGGCCTTATCATGCCGTATGAAAAAGACTTCTGCGCCACTTGCAACCGCCTGCGCGTTTCCTCCATTGGTAAACTCCATCTCTGCCTGTTTGGTGAAGGCGGCGTTAACCTGCGCGATCTGCTGGAAGACGATACCCAGCAACAGGCGCTGGAAGCGCGTATTTCAGCGGCGCTGCGGGAGAAGAAACAGACCCATTTCCTGCATCAAAACAACACCGGTATTACGCAAAACTTATCGTACATTGGCGGCTAAAACGTCAAAAGGAGAGATCAGATGAGTCAGGTAAGCACTGAATTTATCCCGACCCGTATTGCTATTCTTACGGTTTCTAATCGTCGCGGTGAAGAAGACGATACCTCCGGTCACTATCTGCGCGATTCGGCGCAAGAAGCGGGCCATCACGTTGTCGATAAAGCCATTGTGAAAGAAAACCGCTACGCTATTCGCGCTCAGGTATCTGCGTGGATCGCCAGCGACGATGTACAAGTGGTATTGATTACGGGTGGTACTGGCCTGACGGAAGGTGATCAGGCTCCCGAAGCATTGCTGCCGTTGTTCGACCGTGAAGTTGAAGGTTTTGGTGAAGTGTTCCGGATGTTGTCTTTTGAAGAGATTGGCACTTCCACGTTGCAATCTCGTGCGGTAGCGGGCGTCGCCAACAAAACGCTGATTTTCGCCATGCCGGGTTCGACCAAAGCGTGCCGTACCGCATGGGAAAATATCATCGCGCCGCAGCTGGATGCCCGTACGCGTCCGTGTAATTTCCATCCACATTTGAAGAAATAAGTATGTCGCAACTGACCCATATCAACGCCGCTGGCGAAGCGCACATGGTGGATGTCTCCGCCAAAGCGGAAACCGTGCGTGAAGCGCGGGCGGAAGCCTTTGTCACCATGCGCAGCGAGACGCTGGCGATGATTATTGATGGTCGCCACCACAAAGGCGACGTATTTGCCACTGCGCGTATTGCCGGTATTCAGGCGGCAAAACGCACCTGGGATCTGATCCCGCTCTGTCATCCGCTGATGCTCAGCAAAGTTGAAGTCAATTTACAGGCCGAGCCGGAGCACAATCGGGTGCGTATAGAAACCTTATGCCGCCTGACCGGGAAAACCGGTGTCGAAATGGAAGCATTAACCGCGGCCTCCGTGGCGGCGCTGACCATTTATGACATGTGCAAAGCGGTGCAAAAAGATATGGTGATTGGTCCGGTACGTTTGCTGGCGAAGAGCGGCGGCAAGTCGGGTGACTTTAAGGTGGAAGCGGATGATTAAAGTTCTTTTTTTCGCCCAGGTGCGCGAGTTGGTGGGAACAGATGCAACCGAAGTGGCTGCGGATTTCCCAACTGTTGAAGCGTTACGCCAGCACATGGCTGCGCAGAGCGATCGCTGGGCGCTGGCGCTGGAAGATGGCAAATTACTGGCTGCCGTCAACCAGACGCTGGTGAGTTTTGACCATCCGCTGACTGACGGCGACGAAGTAGCTTTCTTCCCGCCGGTAACCGGAGGTTAAGATGGCAGAAACCAAAATTGTTGTTGGTCCGCAGCCGTTCAGCGTAGGAGAAGAGTACCCGTGGCTGGCGGAGCGTGACGAAGACGGTGCGGTAGTCACCTTTACTGGTAAGGTGCGCAACCATAACCTGGGCGACAGCGTCAAAGCATTAACCCTCGAACACTATCCGGGGATGACTGAAAAAGCACTGGCAGAAATTGTTGATGAAGCGCGTAACCGCTGGCCGCTGGGGCGCGTCACTGTGATTCACCGCATCGGGGAATTATGGCCGGGCGATGAAATCGTTTTTGTCGGTGTCACCAGTGCGCATCGCAGCAGTGCGTTTGAAGCCGGGCAGTTTATTATGGATTATCTCAAAACCCGCGCACCGTTCTGGAAGCGCGAAGCCACGCCGGAAGGCGACCGCTGGGTTGAAGCCCGGGAGAGCGATCAGCAGGCGGCAAAACGCTGGTAGTTTTTTGTTAGCCGGATAAGGCACCGCTGCGTCCGGCAATTTCACCGCTCAGTACATACGTTTACGCTGCGTCGATGCACAGCCTCATCATTTTGCAGTATCCTTAAGATATTCCTTATATCTTCAGGAGATCGTCATGGACAGATTCCCACGTTCTGATTCAATCGTACAACCCCGGGCTGGCTTGCAAACTTATATGGCGCAAGTCTATGGTTGGATGACCGTTGGCTTGTTGCTGACCGCATTTGTTGCCTGGTATGCGGCTAATTCCGCGGCCGTGATGGAGCTGTTGTTCACTAACCGTGTCTTTTTAATCGGTCTGATCATCGCGCAATTAGCATTGGTTATTGTGTTATCAGCGATGATTCAAAAGCTGAGCGCAGGTGTAACGACGATGCTCTTTATGCTTTATTCGGCGCTGACGGGTCTTACGCTTTCCAGTATATTCATTGTCTATACCGCTGCTTCTATCGCCAGTACTTTCGTCGTTACTGCCGGGATGTTCGGCGCAATGAGCCTGTACGGTTACACCACGAAGCGCGATTTAAGTGGCTTTGGCAATATGCTGTTTATGGCGTTAATCGGCATTGTGCTGGCATCGCTGGTCAACTTCTGGTTGAAAAGCGAAGCATTGATGTGGGCAGTTACCTACATCGGCGTGATTGTCTTTGTCGGATTGACGGCGTATGACACGCAGAAACTGAAAAATATGGGTGAGCAGATTGATACCCGCGACACGTCGAACCTGCGCAAATATTCCATTCTTGGCGCGTTAACCTTGTATCTGGACTTCATCAACCTGTTCCTGATGTTGTTGCGGATCTTCGGCAACCGCCGTTAAATTCTCTTCTTCCTGCTGATCCCGGCCTGGAGCCGGGATTTTTTTCGGATTTTATAAAGACTATTCCGCTCATTTACATGAGAACTGAATCGCGGCAAATGCCAGACTATGTCCACTACGTAATTTCAGGGACAGATAACGCATTTGAACAGACAATCCACTGCTACTCAATTACAGCAAAAAAGTGCTTCGCTCAGCAAAATGCTGCTTCTCATTTGGTGGTTAACAGCAGCTGGAGTATGGGCTACGGCAGGCTGTGCCTGGATATTTCAGCATTTGCATTGGGTTACGTCACAAAAGTCTCCAGGTGCGTTTGTCTTCGCTTTGGCTGCGCTGATAATAGGTGGTCTCTGGTTAAACAACGCCCTGAAAAGACTGAATGTATCAGGCGCATGTCTGGTCTATCTGCTAATAATCCTTCTTGTTGGCTTTCTCTTCGCCAGCCTTTATACCTTTTCGAGCATAGCGACGGTAATGGGAATTACGGGAGGGATGTTTGCCGCAATGGCGCTGATTTGCTCTTGTAGTAATAGGGTTATCCCACCAGTCAGACAGTTATATTCATATATTTTCTGTGGTTTGAGTATTGCTTTTGTTGTTAACCTGATCCTTACCAGCAGTTTTTCCGTGTGGTTAGCGAGTATTTTGACTGTCTTTATCTGGGGCATTACGGCTGCCTGTGAAGCAACAACACTGGAAGATTTGATCCGTGTTGCCGACACCTCTGAAATTTCAGGTTCTCTTCGCTGTATCGTTCCTGGGGCAATAACACTCTATTTTAGTATTTTAAGCGTCCTCTTTAGAATTACTGTAACAGTTCTTGAATTTATTAATGGTTTAGTGTGGTAGTGCGAATTGACGAGTTTTATTGCGTTAATTGGAATAGATAATGATATTTAACTTAAGGATATAAAAATAATGAATTCGCGCTCAGCAAATAACATAACTAATGATTTTCAGCACGAAGCCAGGATATTAAACAGCATATGGCTCATTACCGCTTTAGGTTTGGTGGCAACCGCAGGACTGGCCTGGGGAGCTAAGTATCTCGAAATTACGGCAACCAAATATGATTCACCAACAATGTATGTCGCCATAGGGTTATTATTAGTTTGTATGTATGGCTTAAGTAAGGATATCAACAAGATAAATGCCGTCATCGCAGGCGTAATATATCTGTTTTTACTCTCTTTGGTGGCGATTGTCGTTGCAAGTTTAGCTCCTGTACCTGCCATTATCGTCGTGTTCAGCACTGCGGGCGCGATGTTTTTAATCAGTATGCTGGCCGGTTTATTATTTAATGTTGATCCTGGTTCTCACCGTTTTATCATTATGATGACGTTGACAGGGTTGGCCCTGGTGATCATCATGAATGCCGCATTAATGAGTGAACGACCCGTTTGGGTAATAAGTTGCTTAATGATTGTGTTATGGTCAGGCATTATCTCGCATGGACGAAATAAGCTCCTTGAATTGGCGGGGAAATGCCATAGTGAAGAGTTGTGGAGTCCGGTTCGTTGCGCTGTTACAGGTGCATTAACACTCTATTACTATTTTATCGGCTTCTTTGGGATACTTGCCGCGATAGCTATAACGCTTGTCTGGCAAAGGCATACGCGTTTTTTTCATTAGTCGTAAATGCAGATACTAAAGAACTTAACTAAACTTCACATCGCCGCTTCATTTTTCGCCCGTAGCTTCTTCGCCTGGCTTTCCAGTAGCAGGTAACAGATCAGCGCCAGCAGCAGCGGGATAAAGTAATACAGGACGCGATAAGCGAGCAGGGCGGCGATAATGCTCCCTTTCGAGGTATGCTCCCCAGCCAGTAGTGCGATAAACACCGCTTCCAGCACACCGATCCCCGCCGGAATATGCACGATGACGCCAGCAATACTACTAACCAGTAACACGCCCAGTACAAAGAAATAGTTCACGCTTTGACCAAGTAACAGCCAGATAATCGCCCCCATTACCATCCAGTTAACGCTGGAAATCAGCATCTGAGCGAGGGCGAATTTCCATGAAGGCAGCACCAGCTTTTGCCCTTTGATGGTCATATGGCGGTGCTTCGCGAAAGCGCAAAACCACAAATAAACCGCGATAATCATCAGTAAGCCAATGCCGAGAATACGCAGCGTAGTTTGATCGACATACCAGTGATCCGGCAACTCCACCACGCCTGCGGTAAAGATAATCCCTGCCAGTAAAATATAGCCCAGCCAGTTGGTGGTAATACTGAGCGAGAAAATCCGCGTAATAGTGCTGCCCGGTAACCCTAGTCGGGAGTACAAACGATAGCGCATACCAATGCCGCCGACCCAGGTACTGAGCGTCAGGTTGAAGGCGTAGCAGATAAACGACACCAGCATCACCTGGCGCTTCGCCAGTTTGTGACCGCAGTAAAAGCGGGCGAGCAGGTCATAGCAGCCGTAAATCAGATAGCTGACGACCACCAGCCCGACCGCACTAAGCAGCGCAACGCGATTGTAGTCGCGGATGACCTTCCAGACCTCTTCCCAGTCCACTTTTTTGGCGTAGACCACCAGCAACACAATCACCGCGATAAAAAACAGCCAGGTGAGGATCTTCTTTGCTAAGCGCCAGCGCGGGTGTGATTTACTCATCAGGGTTTACCCCCGTGTTTTCAGTTTCTACCCGATCCTGCGTTTCCATTGTCGGTTGTGCGGGCGGATCAACCTGCGCCAGACGTGGTGTGTGTGCCGGAAGCCAGCCAACCAGCGCCGGGAAGTGGCGTAAAAAGTGGAACGCCAGCACGCTTTTGGTCAGGTTCCACCAGGTGCGTTTCGGCAGCATGGTCTCATCGACCTGCTGACAATCTGCGGCAATAATGCCGTTCAGATTATCGCGCAGCGTCTGGTTAAAATGACGATCGTGGATGATGACATTTGCTTCGAGATTCAGTGACAAACTGAGCGGATCGAGATTACTGGACCCTACTGTCGCCCAGTGATCGTCCATCAATGCCACTTTGCCGTGGAGCGGGCGGCGGCGGTACTCAAATACCTGAACGCCGCCTTTAACCAGATAGTTATACAGCAAGCGCGCACCGACTCTGACAATCGGCATATCCGGTTCGCCCTGAATGATCAGTTTGATCCGCACCCCGCGCCGTGCCGCTTTACGCAAGGCGTGTAAAAATCGATAGCCGGGGAAGAAGTAGGCGTTGGCGATAATGACTTCTCGCCGCGCCTGAGTGAGCATTTTCAGATAGTGACGTTCAATATCATCGCGATGTTCTTCGTTATCGCGCCAGACCAGCAATACCTGCGCTTCTCCCGGCTGGCGGTTCTCTTCCGCTTTGTGATGACGTCGCCACCAGCGTCGTGCCGCGCTCTGTCCAGGCAGGTTTTCCAGCTCAAACTGGAGAATATCTTCGACAATCGGCCCTTCAAGGCGTACCGCGTAATCCTGTTTAGCCTCTGGACCGTAGCTGGACATATGCTCGGCGGAGTAATTCAGCCCGCCAATAAAGGCGATACGCGCGTCGATCACCACAATTTTGCGATGCATCCGGCGAAACACATTGGTGCGCATACCAAAAAGGCGAGGGCGGGGATCGTAGTAGCGAAATACCACGCCAGCTGCCGTCAGTTCATTGACAAACTCATCGCTGAGATCCGGCGAACCGTAGCCATCCAGCAAGACTTCCGCTTTAACCCCGCGTTGCGCTGCTGCCAGTAGTGCCGCATGCAGCTGTTTGCCGACGTCATCCTCAAACCAGATAAACGTTTCAAGAATGATGCGTTCTTGTGCCTCGCCAATCGCCTTAAACACCGCGGGATAATATTGCTCGCCGTTTTCCAGCAACTGGATCTTATTGCCTTCGCGCCAGCTACATTTCATAAATGAATCTCCGCACTTAAAGGGGCATGATCAGAAAGGTGTCGCCATGTCCGCAGCGGCAACGCGGTTGGCGCGCTGGCGCTGGCATTTTTGACGTAGATCCTGTCCAGTCGTAGTAGAGGAAATTGCACCGGAAACGTGCGCGCCGGGCGTCCGTGGACGCGGGTAAAAATCTCATCCAGTCCGGCCTGCACTTTTAACGGATGATTAGCTTTTTGCCGCCAGTCATTGAAATCACCCGCCACCAATACCGGTTCGCCGTCCGGTAGCTCATTCACCCATTCGGCGAGCATCGCAAGCTGCGCCTGACGGTGCGCCTCACGCAGGCCCAGATGTACGCACATCACATGAATCGCTTTTCCGGTCATCGGTGGCACAATGCGGCAGTAGAGCACGCCGCGCTTTTCCGCACCATCGACCGAAACATCGCGATTCTCATAATGTTCAATGGGATAACGCGACAGTACGGCGTTGCCGTGATGCCCTTCCGGGTATACGGCATTGCGACCGTAGGCAAAATCGCTCCACATCGTGTCGGCGAGAAACTCGTAGTGCGAGGTATCGGGCCAGTTTTCCACATGCAGCGGATGAACTTCGTGCGCGCCCATCACTTCCTGCAGGCAAACAATATCGGCGCTGACGGTACGCACCGCGTCGCGAAGTTCCGGCAAAATGAAGCGTCGGTTAAACGCGGTAAAACCTTTGTGAATGTTGATGGTGAGCACCTTGAACGAAAATTGTTGTGTTTGATCGGGCATAATTTTCCTGTCTTTGCCTCTTATCTCATTGAAATAGTGTAGTCGGCGTCACAAAAAGGTGCGGTCTTACGGAATTTTCCGTAAAGTTCGGTACTCTGAGTAAGTAGAGATAAATTCTTCAGGAGAGAAGCCATGAAGTGGCAACAACGTGTTCGTGTCGCAACTGGTCTAAGTTGCTGGCAGATTATGTTGCATTTACTGGTAGTGGCGCTGCTGGTGGTGGGCTGGATGAGTAAGACTCTGGTTCACGTCGGCGTGGGATTATGCGCACTGTATTGTGTCACGGTAGTGATGATGTTGGTGTTTCAGCGCCACCCCGAGCAACGCTGGCGTGAGGTGGCAGACGTGCTGGAAGAGCTGACCACGACCTGGTATTTTGGCGCAGCGCTGATTGTGCTGTGGCTGTTGTCCCGTGTACTGGAAAACAACTTTTTGCTGGCAATTGCAGGGCTGGCAATCCTTGCCGGCCCGGCGGTAGTGTCTTTGCTGGCGAAAGATAAGAAGTTACATCACCTTACGTCTAAACATCGCGTACGCCGCTGACCCTGTCGTGGCCGTTATCACCAGTAGCGGCCACAAACTATTCCACACAATATCCAGACTCGCATCCTTCAAATAAATCTGCTTGGTAATGTCCGTAAAGTGGCGAATAGGGTTAATCCACGTCAGGTTTTGCAGCCATACTGGCATGTTTTCCACCGGAGAAACGTAACCGGAAAGGAGAATGGCGGGCATCATAAAAACAAACACGCCGATAAACGCCTGCTGTTGTGTCGAGCAGAGTGATGAAATCAACAGACCGAATCCCACCAGCGATAAACCGTAAATCACCATCGTAAAGTAGAACAGCGCCAGCGATCCGGCGAAGGGGATTTGATACGCCCAGATACCAATCGCCAGCACAATGGTGGCCTGGAAGGTGGCGACAATTAACGCCGGTACGGCTTTGCCGATGAAGATCTGCCAGGTGGTGAGCGGCGAAACCAGTAGCTGATCGAGCGTACCTTGTTCACGTTCGCGGGCGACGGAAAGTGAAGTGACGATCATTACGCCGATAGTGGTGATCATGGCGATCAGCGACGGCACCACAAACCATTTGTAGTCAAGATTCGGGTTATACCAGTTGCGTACCACCAGCTCGCTGTTGTTAGGTTTCGGTTTTCCTTCCAGCAGCTCCTGCTGATAATTTTTGACGATCTGTTGCAGGTAGTTGGCGGCAATTTGCGCACTGTTGGAGTTACGCCCGTCGAGGATCAACTGCAACGGCGCGGTCTGGAAGGTATCCAGTTTGCGCGAGAAGTCAGCCGGGAAACGCACCAGTAGTAACGCCTTTTGTGTGTCGATGGTTGGGCGGATCTCCTGTGGGCTTTTCAGCAGCAGCACATGAGTAAAGGCGCTGGCGCGGGCAAAACGTTGGGTCAGCTCCACCGAATGCTCGCCGTTATCTTCATCGTAGATGGCGATGGTGGCGTTAGTCACTTCCAGCGTGGCGGCGAACGGGAACAGAATCACCTGAATAAGCACAGGTAAAATCAGAATCGCGCGGGTTTGCGGTTCGCGCAGCAGCGACTGCAACTCTTTGCGGATTAACGTCCATAAGCGATGAAACATGCTCTTCTCCCTAATCCAGCCGACGTTTGGTTTTCAGCCACGTCAGGCCGATAAACATCACCGCCGAAGCGATCAAAAACAGCACGTTTACCACCAGCACCACTGGAATATTCCCGGCGAGGAACAGGCTTTGCAGGGTGCTGACGAAATAACGAGCGGGAATAATGTACGTCACCGCGCGGATCACCGCGGGCATACTGTCGATCTGAAAAATAAAGCCAGAGAGCATAATCGACGGCAGGAACGCGGCGTTCAGGGCGACCTGAGCGGCATTGAACTGGTTGCGGGTAATCGTGGAAATCAGCAGCCCCATCCCCAGGGTACTGAGTAAAAACAGGCTGGAGATAAAAAACAGAATCAGCAGCGACCCGCGATACGGCACGCCGAGAATAAACACCGACACCAGCATACACAGCAGCATCGCCAGCATCCCGAGAAAGTAATAGGGGATCAGCTTACACAGCAGCAGCTCCGTGCGGGTAATCTCCGTAGAGAGCAGAGCCTCCATGGTGCCGCGTTCCCATTCTCGCGCCACCACCAGCGAGGTGAGAATCGCGCCGATGACCGTCATGATGATGGTCACCGCACCGGGGATAATGAAGTGCTGGCTAATCGCCGCCGGGTTAAACCAGTAGCGGGTTTGTACATCAATAAGCGGTTCAAAAGTCTGCCCGTTGTCCTCCGCTCGCTGCATTTGCCAGATCTGCCAGATCCCTTCGACATACCCCTGCACAAAGTTAGCGGTATTCGGCTCACTGCCGTCGGTGATCACCTGAATCGGTGCGGTGGCGTTGGCGCGCTCCATCTGTTCGGCGAAATCCACCGGAATAACCACCAGACCGCGAATTTTCCCCGCCTGCATTTTGGCGATCAGTTCCTGACGGTTATCGCTGATGGTGGCGTCGATGTAGGGCGAACCGGTCATAGTGTGGGTGAAATCCAGCGCCGCTTCGCTACGCTGTTCCAGTAAAATCCCGACCCGCAGCTTGCTGGAGTCGAGGTTAATGCCGTAACCAAAAATAAACAGCAGCAACAGCGGGATCACTACCGCAATCAGCCAGCTACTCGGATCGCGAACGATCTGCCGCGTCTCTTTGACGCACAGCGCCCGCACGCGACGCCAGGAAAGGATCGGGTTACTCATTGCTATGCTCCTTATCCCAGTCGTGGATCAACTGAATAAAGGCTTGCTCCATGGTGGGATCGGGTTGCTCATCGTTAGCCGACTGTGCTTTCAAATCGTCCGGCGTGCCGCTGGCGATTAATTTCCCACGGTACACCAGGCCAATGCGGTCGCAATATTCCGCTTCATCCATAAAGTGGGTGGTGACCATCACCGTGACGCCTTTCTCTACCATGCTGTTGATATGTAGCCAAAATTCACGGCGGGTGAGAGGATCAACGCCGGACGTCGGTTCGTCGAGAAACAGAATGTCCGGTTCATGCATCAGCGAACAGGCCAGCGCCAGCCGCTGTTTAAAACCTAATGGCAGTTCATCGGTGGCGTGTGAGGCAATACTTTTCAGGCCAAATGCCTCGCTCATACGGGAGATTTTTTCGTTCTGCGCCCGACCGCGTAAGCCATACACACCAGAGAAAAAGCGTAAATTCTGTTCGACCGTCAGGTTGCCGTAGAGCGAAAATTTTTGCGCCATATAGCCGAGATGCTGGCGCGCTTTACCGGAACTCTCTTTCAGATCCATCCCCAGCACCAGCGCCTGGCCAGAGGTCGGCACCAGCAAACCGCACATCATCTTAAAGGTGGTCGATTTACCCGCGCCGTTTGGCCCCAGCAAACCAAAAATCTCCCCACGTTTAACGGCAAAGTTGACGTGATCGGTGGCGGCAAAATCACCAAATTTCTTGGTCAGTTCTTTCGCTTCGATCACCGTCTCGCCGGGTGTGCCTTCTACCGTATGCAATATTGCACCCAGCGGCGATTCTGAGGTTCCGGCACCGCCCAGCAAATCAATAAACGCATCTTCAAAACGCGGCGTAGTTTCGTTGATGTTGATTTCCGGCATCCCGTCGGCATGGCGAATATCGTCTGGTGTGGCCTCTTTTTTGAGGATCAGACGTACCGATTTCCCCTGAATCATGCCGTCGCTGACCTGCGGCAGTTTCAAGGCGCGTTGCAACAGTTTGCGGTTGCCCTCGTGTGGACTGGTCATCAGAAAGCTGCGTCCGGCCATGGTTTGTGTCAGGGCTTTTGGTTCTCCCTGATACAGCAACTCGCCTTCGTTCATCAGTAACACGTCACGGCACTGCTCGGCTTCGTCGAGATACGAGGTACTCCAGAGGATTAACATCCCTTCGCCCGCCAGCTCATGCACCATCTGCCACAGTTCGCGCCGTGAGATAGGGTCAACGCCGACGCCGGGTTCATCGAGCAGCAACACTTTCGGTTCGCCCACCAGGGTACAGGCCAGGCCGAGTTTTTGTTTCATCCCACCGGAGAGCTTGCCCGCCAGGCGTCCGGTAAACGGGCCAAGAGATGTAAACTCCAGCAGGCGAGCAAAAGTTTGCTTACGTGCCTCGCCGGTGACGCTGCGCAAATCCGCGTACAGATTGAGGTTCTCCATCACCGTCAGATCTTCATACAGACCAAATTTCTGCGGCATATAGCCGAGCACGGCGTGCAGCGCGCCGTCGTTTTTGATCGGATCAAAGCCAATCACCGTGGCATTGCCGCTGTCGGGTTTCAGTAATCCCGCCAGCATCCGCATTAGCGTGGTTTTACCTGCACCATCCGGCCCCACCAGCCCCGTCACATAACCGGCGTGAATGGTACAGTCGAGCGGCGCGACGGCGGGCTTGTCCATGCCCGGAAAGCGTTTTTCCAGGCCGTTCAGCGTGATAACGGCATCATTCATGTCCTGCCTCGTCACCGAATTGTACCGTCACTGGCATTCCCTGGCGTAACGCATCATCGGCGTCGGTCACCACAATACGCAGGCGATAGACGAGGTCGGTACGCAGATCCGGCGTTTCGACGGTTTTCGGGGTAAATTCAGCAGTCGGCGAAACGAAACCAATCTGCCCGTGATAGGGCTTGTCCGGGCGACCATCGGTATAAAGCAGCACTTTGCGCCCCGGCTGGGCCTGGTCAAGATTCCGTTCATCAACATAAGCGCGCACCCACACCGGACGCGTTAGTGAAACGGTAAACACCGTGCCACCTTCATTGAGAACCGTGCCTGGCTCCACCGCGCGCGTTAACAGCGTGCCATCAGACGGTGCTATCAACGTTGAGTCTTGTAAATTCAGCTCCGCCTGCGCCAGTTGCGCCTGCGCCTGTTCGAGGCTGGCTTTCGCCTGAGCGATGTCCTGTTCACGGTTACCGGAACGGTACTGACGCAATTTATCCTGTGCTGATTTCAGCGTTGCCTGCGCCTGGTCGCGCGAGGAGCGGGCATTTTCCAGGTCATTTGCCGAAATAGTGCGGCTTTTCCACAACCCTTGCTGGCGGTTATAGAAGTTCTGCGCATAGTCATAGGCGGCTTGCGCCTGTTTCACCGCAGCGGCGGCCTGAGCGATTTCTTCATCGCGATACCCGGCAAGCATCAGGTCATACTGCGCCTGTGCCACCGAGACGCCCGCTTTCGCCTGCATCAGGGCAATCTCATACGGCTTGTGATCCAGTTCGCCCAGCACCTGGCCCGCTTTGATAGCATCACCTTCGTCCACCGCCAGCGATTCAACGCGCCCCCCAACACGGAAACTAAGATTCACCGTACGAATATCCACGTTGCCATACAGCGTCAGGCCGTTATCCTGGCGGCTTTGATACCACCAGTAGCCTCCGGCAACCACGGCGGCAAGTACCACTACCGCCAGTCCGATCACGACAGGTTTTTTCATCACTACAAACTCCTTTGCGATAATCCTTGCAAAATCAGGTCGATATGACAGGTCACCGTCTGGTTGATCAGTTCGGTCTTTTCTTCATCGAACGCGGTCCAGCCGGTACGTAACAAAATGGTTTCTTTGCCAAGACGGAACGCCAGAATCTCACCAATCAACGCATGGGTGTGAAGGATCATGCGGGTATCGTTGGCGTCGCAGCCGGTCCAGGCGGCAATCAGGCGTGTCAGGTGGCTGTGTAGCGGACTAATCACCTGTTCGTGCACCAGGTGGTAGGCTGCCGTGGGAGAGAGCTGCTCACGGGAGATAAACTTGCTGAGGTTGACGGTGTCATCCTGGGTGAGCAGCTTAATCATGTTCCTGCAGGCGCGAAGGATCAGTTCACGGATAGCTGCGCGATCAGGCTGTGGTTGTGCGAACAAGCATTCGGCTTCTTCGGCGTGCGGACGAAACTGCTCGCCAATGAAATCGGCAATCCATTGGGCGCAGGCGAGGTACAAATCTTCTTTCGAACCGAAGTAATAGGTGATGGCAGCGATATTCTGCCCGGCCTGGGCGGCTATCTCGCGGGTGGTGGCGTTCATTCCATATTCACCAAACTGCGCCAGTGCGGCAGCAATCAGCTGTTTTTTCGCCTGTTCACCCTTGATTGTCATGGCAGGATTATTCATCGCACAGTCCATTCTTAATCAAATGATTGATTAAGATTATGACTCCATAGGGGAGTTGTCCAGTATGGCTAAGAATTTTGGCTACGCCAGTCACAGGGATAATTTATGCGCTGTGTCACAAAAACTGCTACACTCCGCTCCCTCATGACATTGTGGTTTTTGTCATTTTCCTTTTCAGTATCTCCCTGAAAACTACACCGGTAACGGTCGGGGCGGTTCGGAGTAGTTATGTCTTTCGATTCTTTGGGTTTAAGCCCTGATATCCTGCGCGCCGTTGCCGAGCAGGGTTACCGTGAACCCACCCCTATTCAGCAGCAGGCGATCCCTGCGGTGCTGGAAGGCCGCGACCTGATGGCTAGCGCCCAGACCGGTACCGGTAAAACAGCGGGCTTTACGCTGCCGCTGTTGCAACACCTGATCACTCGCCAGCCGCACGCCAAAGGGCGTCGTCCGGTACGTGCGCTCATTCTTACCCCGACCCGTGAACTGGCTGCGCAGATTGGCGAAAACGTCCGTGATTACAGCAAATATTTGAACATTCGTTCGCTGGTGGTGTTTGGCGGTGTCAGCATTAACCCGCAAATGATGAAGCTGCGCGGCGGCGTTGATGTTCTGGTGGCAACACCGGGACGTTTGCTGGACCTGGAACATCAAAATGCAGTGAAGCTGGATCAGGTTGAAATCCTCGTCCTCGATGAAGCTGACCGCATGCTCGACATGGGCTTTATCCACGATATCCGTCGCGTGTTAACAAAACTGCCAGCGAAACGCCAGAACCTGCTGTTCTCTGCGACCTTCTCTGACGATATTAAAGCCCTGGCGGAAAAACTGTTGCACAACCCGCTGGAAATCGAAGTGGCACGCCGCAATACCGCGTCTGATCAGGTGACACAGCACGTTCACTTTGTCGATAAGAAACGTAAACGGGAACTGTTGTCGCACATGATTGGCAAAGGGAACTGGCAGCAGGTGCTGGTGTTTACCCGTACCAAACATGGCGCTAACCATCTGGCTGAACAGCTCAATAAAGATGGCATCCGCAGTGCGGCGATCCACGGTAATAAATCGCAAGGTGCGCGTACCCGTGCGCTGGCCGATTTTAAATCGGGTGACATTCGCGTACTGGTGGCAACTGACATCGCTGCGCGCGGTCTGGATATCGAAGAGTTGCCGCACGTCGTCAACTATGAACTGCCAAACGTACCGGAAGATTATGTCCACCGTATCGGGCGTACCGGTCGTGCCGCAGCCACCGGAGAAGCGTTGTCGTTGGTGTGTGTTGATGAACACAAACTGCTGCGTGATATCGAAAAACTGCTGAAAAAAGAGATCCCGCGCATTGCGATTCCGGGCTATGAGCCGGACCCGTCAATCAAAGCCGAACCGATCCAGAACGGTCGCCAGCAACGTGGCGGCGGCGGTCGTGGGCAAGGTGGTGGTCGCGGTCAACAGCAACCACGCCGTGGGGAAGGTGGCGCAAAATCTGCAAGCGCGAAACCTGCAGAAAAACCGTCTCGCCGCCTCGGCGATGCCAAACCGGCAGGCGAACAACAACGTCGCCGCCGTCCGCGTAAACCTACCGCTGCGCAGTAATCTTTTATGCCGGGCTATGCCCGGCATCAGGCTGATGAACAAACGCAAAACTGCCTGATGCGCTACGCTTATCAGGCCTACGTGAACTCTGCAATATATTGAATTTGCATGCTTTTGTAGGCCGGATAAGGCGTTTACGCCGCATCCGGCATTTCACAACAAGCACTTGTCAGCAATTTGAGAACACGGGAAAAAATTTATCTGTTTTACCGCCCATAAGCCACCGAGACGTTACTTCTCTATAGCCAATTGTTCGCGCAACTCCATTAAAAGGTAGCCCAGTCGATTCTTGCCCTTACCATTACCACCGTCTCCCCAGTAAGCATCGTTTTCCGTATGCTCAACCAGTTTTGCGGGCGCGGTTGCCAGCAAGAGCGCACGCAGTTCTGGATGCTGTTCGAATTTAGCGCGAAGTGCTTTTCGCATCACCTGTTCTTTGACCGACTCCCAGTTTTTACGCAGAGGCTTAGAACGATCGCGCCCCATGCGTGCGGCGACCATAGGGGAAGAAACCCGACGGATCTCTTCGCGGTATTTTTCATCAAGGAATTTTTGTGCCTGAAAATAGTGTTCTGAGGTGGGCCAGGTTTTCCCGTCAACCTTGATGGGCCAGGCGGCAAAGTTAGAAAAATCACCGTAGTCATCGCTGGTGCTGTAGAAATTTATGATGGTGTCTTGCATGACGTGTTGGATCCTTTGTGCTCGAACGGGCATTAAACCGCATTATGTTGGTGGTTATTGCGAGCCGCTTTCCAGAAACAGAAAAACCATTACCCCTGAAAACCGAAAAATGCCACAATATTGGCTGTTTATACAGTATTTCAGGTTTTCTCATGGCATTAACCGCCGCGCTTAAAGCGCAAATTGCCGCCTGGTATAAGGCGCTTCAGGAACAGATCCCCGACTTTATTCCCCGTGCGCCGCAGCGGCAGATGATTGCGGACGTCGCCAAAACGCTGGCCGGAGAAGAAGGGCGGCATCTGGCGATTGAAGCCCCCACCGGCGTTGGGAAAACGCTCTCCTATTTGATCCCCGGCATCGCCATTGCCCGCGAAGAGCAAAAAACGCTGGTGGTGAGTACCGCCAACGTGGCGTTGCAGGATCAGATTTACAGCAAAGATTTACCGCTGCTGAAAAAGATCATTCCCGATCTTAAATTCACTGCCGCTTTTGGGCGTGGGCGCTACGTTTGCCCGCGTAATCTGACGGCGCTCGCCAGCACTGAGCCCACGCAACAGGATCTGCTGGCGTTTCTTGACGACGAACTGACGCCAAATAATCAGGAAGAGCAAAAACGTTGTGCGAAGCTGAAGGGCGATCTCGACACTTATAAATGGGATGGTCTGCGCGATCATACTGATATCGCTATAGATGACGATCTCTGGCGTCGTTTAAGTACCGACAAAGCCAGCTGCCTCAACCGCAACTGTTACTACTATCGTGAATGCCCGTTTTTTGTTGCTCGTCGGGAGATTCAGGAAGCGGAAGTGGTGGTGGCAAACCATGCGCTGGTGATGGCGGCGATGGAAAGCGAAGCCGTACTACCTGACCCGAAAAATCTGCTGCTGGTGCTGGACGAAGGTCATCACCTGCCAGATGTGGCCCGGGATGCGCTGGAGATGAGTGCCGAAATCACCGCGCCCTGGTATCGACTACAGCTGGACTTGTTCACGAAACTGGTCGCTACCTGCATGGAGCAGTTTCGCCCGAAGACCATCCCACCGCTGGCGATCCCTGAACGTTTGAATGCGCATTGTGAAGAGTTGTATGAGCTTATCGCCTCGTTAAACAACATTCTCAATCTCTACATGCCTGCCGGGCAGGAGGCAGAGCACCGTTTTGCGATGGGCGAACTGCCTGATGAAGTGCTGGAGATCTGCCAGCGGCTGGCAAAACTCACCGAGATGCTGCGTGGTCTGGCGGAGTTATTTCTTAACGATTTAAGTGAGAAAACCGGCAGCCACGATATTGTGCGTCTGCATCGGTTGATTTTGCAGATGAACCGCGCGTTGGGGATGTTCGAGGCGCAAAGCAAACTCTGGCGGCTGGCGTCTCTGGCGCAATCTTCCGGTGCGCCGGTGACCAAATGGGCGACGCGGGAAGAGCGCGAAGGGCAGCTGCATCTCTGGTTTCACTGCGTGGGGATACGTGTCAGCGATCAGCTGGAAAGGCTGCTGTGGCGCAGTATTCCGCACATTATTGTCACCTCCGCAACCTTGCGTTCGCTGAACAGTTTTTCGCGTTTGCAGGAGATGAGCGGGCTGAAAGAGAAAGCGGGCGACCGTTTTGTGGCGCTGGATTCCCCCTTTAACCACTGCGAACAGGGCAAAATTGTTATTCCCCGGATGCGCGTTGAGCCTTCCATCGACAACGAAGAGCAGCATATTGCCGAAATGGCGGCCTTTTTCCGTGAGCAGGTGGAGAGCAAAAAACATCTCGGTATGTTGGTACTGTTTGCCAGCGGACGGGCGATGCAGCGCTTTCTCGACTATGTGACGGATTTACGCCTGATGCTGCTGGTGCAGGGCGATCAGCCGCGTTATCGCTTAGTTGAACTGCACCGCAAACGCGTTGCCAACGGTGAGCATAGTGTGCTGGTGGGCTTACAGTCATTTGCCGAAGGGCTTGATTTGAAAGGTGATCTGCTCAGCCAGGTGCATATCCACAAAATCGCTTTTCCGCCCATCGACAGCCCGGTGGTGATCACCGAAGGGGAATGGCTGAAAAGCCTCAACCGCTATCCGTTTGAGGTGCAAAGCCTGCCGAGCGCCTCGTTTAACCTGATTCAGCAGGTTGGGCGACTGATTCGAAGCCACGGTTGCTGGGGCGAAGTGGTTATCTACGACAAACGCTTGCTGACCAAAAATTATGGCAAGCGACTACTGGATGCATTACCGGTATTTCCGATAGAGCAACCGGAAGTCCCTGAAGGTATAGTTAAAAAGAAAGAAAAAACGAAATCCCCACGCCGTCGGCGGCGTTAATGATGTGAGTCAGGTAAGGAGTCGTAAATGGACTATCGCAAAATCATTAAAGAGATCGGGCGCGGGAAAAACCACGCGCGCGATTTAGACCGGGATACTGCGCGCGGTCTGTATGCCCATATGCTCAATGGTGAAGTCCCTGACCTTGAGTTGGGCGGCGTATTGATTGCGCTACGTATCAAAGGGGAAGGGGAAGCAGAGATGCTCGGCTTTTACGAAGCCATGCAAAATCACACCATCAAGCTGACGCCGCCTGCAGGCAAGCCGATGCCGATTGTCATCCCCAGTTACAACGGCGCGCGTAAACAGGCCAACCTGACGCCGTTGTTGGCGATTCTCCTGCACAAACTCGGTTTTCCTGTGGTGGTTCACGGGGTTAGCGAAGATCCAACCCGCGTGCTGACTGAAACCATTTTTGAATTGATGGGTATTACGCCAACGTTGCACGGCGGGCAGGCGCAGGCGAAGCTCGACGAACATCAACCGGTGTTTATGCCAGTCGGCGCGTTTTGCCCGCCGCTGGAAAAACAACTGGCGATGCGCTGGCGGATGGGCGTGCGTAACAGTGCACATACCCTGGCGAAACTGGCGACGCCATTTGCCGAAGGTGAGGCGCTGCGTCTTTCCAGCGTTTCGCATCCGGAATACATTGGACGCGTCGCGAAGTTCTTTAGCGATATCGGCGGGCGGGCGCTACTAATGCATGGTACTGAAGGTGAAGTGTATGCTAATCCGCAGCGCTGCCCGCAGATCAATCTCATTGACCGTGAAGGGATGCGGGTGCTGTATGAAAAACAGGACACTGCTGGTAGCGAGTTACTGCCACAAGCAAAAGATCCGGAAACCACGGCGCAGTGGATTGAGCGTTGCCTTGCTGGCAGCGAACCGATTCCCGAATCGCTGAAAATCCAGATGGCTTGCTGCCTGGTGGCTACGGGTGAAGCGGCAACTATCAGCGACGGCCTGGCGCGCGTTAATCAGGCATTTTAATTCTTTTCTCAGCCGGATGAGCCATGTCATCCGGCTTTTACCCCACCGCAATATGAAATTCCTGCATCTTTATTGACCTTCCCACGCCCGGCGTGCAGCATAAAAAAACAACAAACACATAACATAAACAGGAGTTAACCATGGAAAGTGGTCATCGCTTTGATGCTCAGACGCTGCACAGTTTTATTCAGGCTGTATTTCGTCAGATGGGTAGCGAGGAACAAGAAGCGAAATTAGTGGCCGATCATTTAATCGCGGCAAACCTGGCAGGGCATGATTCTCATGGTATTGGCATGATCCCAAGCTATGTGCGTTCCTGGAGTCAGGGGCATCTGCAAATTAACCATCATGCCAAAATCGTTAAAGAGGCGGGGGCGGCAGTCACGCTCGATGGCGATCGCGCATTTGGTCAGGTCGCGGCACATGAAGCGATGGCGCTGGGGATTGAGAAAGCGCATCAGCACGGTATTGCCGCCGTGGCGCTACATAACTCGCATCATATCGGCCGTATCGGTTACTGGGCGGAGCAGTGTGCAGCGGCGGGGTTTGTCTCTATCCACTTTGTTAGCGTGGTCGGTATTCCAATGGTCGCGCCGTTCCACGGTCGCGACAGCCGCTTTGGCACCAATCCGTTCTGTGTGGTTTTCCCTCGTAAAGATAATTTCCCGCTGTTGCTTGATTACGCCACCAGCGCCATTGCATTTGGCAAAACCCGCGTCGCCTGGCATAAAGGCGTCCCCGTGCCGCCAGGTTGCCTGATTGACGTTAACGGCGTGCCGACGACCAATCCGGCGGTAATGCAGGAGTCGCCGTTGGGTTCGCTGTTGACCTTTGCCGAACATAAAGGCTACGCCCTTGCAGCGATGTGTGAAATTCTTGGCGGGGCGCTTTCCGGCGGTAAAACGACGCATCAGGAAACGTTACAAACCAGTCCCGATGCCATTCTTAACTGCATGACCACTATCATCATCAACCCGGAACTCTTCGGCGCGCCGGATTGTAGCGCGCAGACCGAAGCCTTTGCCGAGTGGGTGAAAGCCTCGCCGCATGATGATGATAAGCCGATTTTGCTACCGGGCGAGTGGGAAGTGAACACGCGTCGCGAACGGCAGGAGCAGGGGATTCCATTGGATGCGGGAAGCTGGCAGGCCATTTGTGATGCGGCGCGGCAGATTGGTATGTCGGAAGAGACGTTGCAGGCTTTCTGTCAGCAGTTAGCCAGCTAAAAAAAGCCCGTCCAGTAACGGACGGGCAAACAAGGGTAATATAGGATCAATGAGGGTTAGAGCATATGCGTCTGTCGGCAAACAGACAGGGAAATACTTGTGCTGGACGTAGCGTAAACGCCTGATCCGTCCAACGGTTCGGATTTTGTAGGCCTGATAAGACGCGGTAGCGTCGCATCAGGCATCTGTTGCCGGATGCGGCGTAAACGCCTTATCCGTCCTACGAATTACTTATAAATTACCGCAGTACCGCTTAATTTATTGTTGTTGGTGGCGGAAGTGATGCTGTATCCACTGGCACCGGCTGCCGCGGCTTTCTCAGCCAGTTTCGCTTCCAGGGCATCGAGGGTGGATGCGCCATCGGCAGAAACCACGCCGATTTTATTCATGTTCTGTGCCTGGGATGCCGTTACCGGTTCCGCGGCAAACACGCCAAATGACAGAGTTGAAAGAGCCATAGCAGCAACAACAGTATTGATAGTTTTCATAATTAATCTCTCGCAGGTGATTTTTGTATAAGTGACGTTGTTTCGTCGATGTGATGAGTATCACGTTTTTTTACGAGAGATAAAATCGAAGAGAATTGACCGCCTTGTTCAAATAAATTGATTGATATCTAACCTACTGATAAACCATTTATTTGTTGTACTTATGAACTTGTTTTATACCGCGTGGCAGTCACAGCAGCGTTAAAGGCACGGAATGCCACGCAAAATACAAATTATACTCGCTATGCATCTCGCCAGTTGTAGTTAACGTAACTGGCTGTCTTTCGAACCTCTGCGATTATATCCTGTATAAGCTGGTTTTTGTAAATCTTTCTCCTGCTGACAATGAATACATAAGCGCACGCCAGGAATGGCTTCCCGACGGGCCTGCGGGATGGGGGCACCGCACTCTTCACATTCATCCAGGCTTTCGCCGCGCGGAATTTCACCCCGAGCGCGGGAAATCGCATCTTCAATTGTACTGTTGATCTGTTCGTTGACGGCGTCATCGTTAGCCCAACCGGATGCCATATCGACCTCCCCATATCAATACTTGTACAGTTAAGTGTAGCTAATCCAGGGACGAACTCGGGCAGTTCAAGCATCAGATCTCCGACCATTCCCGCAGCAGATTATGATAAAGATTAAGCAGCGACAGGATCTCTTCACTTTCGCCGTAGCGGCTTTTCAGCGACTGAATATTGTTGTCCAGTTCAAACAGCATGGCGCGCTTTTTATCATCGCGGATCATCGACTGGATCCACATAAATGATGCCACTCGTACGCCGCGGGTTACGGGTGTCACGCAATGCAGGCTGCTGGAGGGATACAACACGAGATCGCCTGCCGGGAGTTTTACCCGATGTTGTCCGAAGGTGTCATTAACGACCAGTTCGCCGCCGTCGTAGCTTTGTGGATCGCTTAAAAACAGCGTGGCAGAAAGGTCAGTACGCATCCAGCCGTTTTGTGGATGGCTGCGTACTGCGCCATCCACATGGAAACCATAGGTTTCATTGTTCTGATAGCGATTAAACAGCGGCGTGGAAAGGGTACGCGGCAAGGCCGCGGCAAAGAATAAAGCATGTTGGTTAACCGCGTTCAGCACCTCATTTTGCAGGGCGGCGTATAACGTGCTGCGGGTGTCGACCTGTTGATTGTTCTTAACTTGCGCACCTTGTGCGCCGGTGGTGACGCGTCCATCCACCCATTCGGCTTGTTCCAGTTGTTCGCGAAACCGGGCGACGTCCTGTGGCGATAACACGCCGGGAATGTGGTACATCATACAAGTTCTCCAAAAAGTGGGGCCTGCGCCCCACATCTGAATCAGAAATGCATATTGGCTGTGAGCAAGAAGGTTCTTGGCTCGCCCGGGTGATAACGGTAGCCGCTCTTGTTGATTGAGGCGACGTAATCGGTATCAAACAGGTTGTAAACGTTTAGCTGGAAGTCGAGATTGCGATTAACCCGATACCCCAGTTTGGCATCGGCGACCCAGTAACCTTCGGTAAACGCTGGCGTTCCCACCGCGCCGTCTGAACCTTTATGCATACTGCCGATATAGCGTGCGCCCGCGCCAACAGAGATATCATCGGTTGCCTGATACTGGCTCCATAAGGTGAAGGCGTGCTCCGGGGTATACGGCAGCGATGAGGAACCATCCTGGGCAACATCTTTGCCGTTTTTGATGGTTGCTTTTTGCTGGGTATAGCCGCCAATCACCTGCCACGCGGGAGTGATATTCCCGGCCACGGATATCTCATAGCCTTCGACACGTTTCTTACCGTATTGCGAGTAAGTTCCGTCATCATTTTGCTCAACTTCATTTTCGATATCAGTACGGAATAGCGCGGCGGTGAGCAACAGGCGTTTATCCAGAACCTGCCATTTGGTGCCAATCTCGCTGGTGTTGGCTTTTTGCGGTTTAAAATCGGTGCGGTTGGCACTGTTACCGCTGCCAGACTGCGCAAGGGCGAAGTTGTTGCCGCCCGGAGGCTGCTGGGAAACGGCATAGTTAATATAGACATTACCGTTTTCCGTCAGGTGATACAGCGCCCCGGCTTTCCAGTTCACCAGATTGCCCGACTTGGCGGTGTCGACGGTGGTGACCGGAGAACCTTTTGCCACACCAGTTGGGCAGGTGATGGCACCGCGTCCGCTGCCGCCGCAGGCGGTGGCACTGTCATATTCAGTATGATAATTATCCAGACGGATCCCGCCGTTCAGCTCAAAATCACGGGTGATTTGCAGCGTATCGAAGGCGTAAATTGCGAAGGTATCCGTCTGACCATTGGCGTTTGCGCCGTTGCGCGTCAGGCCGCCGGGATGAATGCTGCTGTCAGGATGATAAATATTTACCGCGGGTAACGTCACCGGATTAACGCCGTAGTTAGTCTGCGTTTCACGGGTAAATTCCACGCCGGTAGTGACATCATGACCGATAGAACCGGTATAGAACGTCGAGGTCAGGTTGGTCTGGTTGGTGAGAATTTTATTACTCACATCTTTGGTATTCGCCGTGCGTGACCAGGTCCAGCTATTCACATCGCTGGTGGGCTGAGTAATATTCGACGCCCCGCCCATAATCGCCGTCATCAGGTAATCCTGCTTTACGCGCGACCAACGGGTAGTATTGCGAATGGTGGTGTTATCGTTGATGTCGTGCTCAAAACGCATGGTGGCGGTGTCGGTGGTCGAATCGTCGTAATCGGAATCCGTGCCGTAAAAGTTATGAGTATCAACTTTTCCGGAATGATTCAGAGCCGCTGTTCCCGCAGATGGGGCAGAATAACCCGGCAAACCGATGGTCGGAATGCCGCCGTCTGGCGTGTTGTGCTGGGTGACATGCAGATAATTAAGATACAAACGATTCGCTGTACCAAGGCCAAAAGCGATAGAAGGGGCGACGCCGTAACGCTCATTTTTGACTTTGTCGCGTCCGGCATCGTGCGTTTTTTCGCCCATCACATTCAGGCGCACCGCAGTGGTATCACCAATGACCTGATTGACGTCCAGCGTGCCGCGGCGGAACCAGGCGCTGCCAATACTGGCGGAGGCGTCAATGCCGGAATCATTGCGCGGCTGCTTGCTGATCATATTGATCGAGCCCGTCGGCGCGCTGCGCCCGTAGTCGGTGCCGGAAGGCCCTTTAATCACTTCGACCTGCTCAGTATTGAAGGTGTCGCGCGAGACGCTGCCGATATCGCGAATGCCATCAATATAAATACTGTTAGAGGTATCAGCACCGCGCATATAAATGGCGTCGCCAGTGGTGGAGTTACCGTTCTCACCCGCAAAAAACGCACCCACGCCGGGGACGTTTTTGAGCGCGTCGGTAAGGTTGGTTGCGCCCTGATCTTTAATCACTTGTTCAGAAATCACCGTCATCGTGCGGGTAGTATCCGCTACCGGACGCGAGAATTTCGGATCGGCAGATTGTTGTGGCGCATAAAGCGAAGGCGTTGATGCTTCGACAACCAGCGTGTCATCCGCGTTAGTTTGCCCTTCGGCGGCGAGTGCCTGAGCCACAGGCGTGATGCCAATACAAAGACCGGCAAAGAACGTGAGCGAATGAAATTGTCTGGCAGGGAAATTGCGATTGTTTTCCATTTTGCAGGTGACTTTTTTTATATGTTGAAATTTTCACTGCCACGAGAAAGCCTCTCTGCGGATGCGATGCCACTGTTAATCTCGTGATAGTGTTCGTGCAAGTGATAATAATTTTGATAAGCATTATCACTTGGCGCGATTTTCTATCACCCATTGCGCGAAAAAGAAATACATTTATTTACATTGCGTTCATATTTGATGTTTTTTGATTACAAAACAGGCGAAAACTGCATCCAGAGGCGAATGCAGTTACGTTGGTGGGGTTATTTGTAGATGGTTGCAGTACCGAACATCTGGTCATTTCCGCCTGCGGAATTAATGACATAACCTTTCGCGCCTTGCTCGCGCGCTTTTTCTGCCAGTTTATCCTCCAGATCGCTTAGGTTTGATGCGCCAGTTGCCGAAACGGTACCGGCGGGCCGTAGCTGACCGCTGTCCAGGTTACTCATCGGTTGCGCGGCATAAGCCGTGAGAGAGATTCCGCTCAGGACGGTGGCAATCAGTAGTGTGAGGCACTTTTTCATAATGACATCCTCATAAATACAACGGGTAGTGCCTGATAAGTGTAGGTCGCCTGGGCGATGAAAATGACGCAAAAAATTGACAGAGATGTGCTTATTTTTTGAACGATATATTTTTACAAAATAAGACAAATCAATGACATGCATAATGCTGATTTTTATGATGAATTGCCATAAACCATAGCCATGTTAAGGTTTTGGGGAATGATAAACGCAGCCAGATATTTACCCTGTCGCGTTATGCGGGTATCTTACGCCGCTGCTTAAAGGAGAATGCTATGTCCGCCCAGAAACCGGGGTTGCATCCGCGCAACCGTCATCACAGCCGCTACGATCTCGCCACGCTTTGTCAGGTCAATCCTGAACTCAGGCAATTCCTCACGCTTACACCCGCCGGGGAGCAAAGCGTAGACTTTGCCAATCCGCTGGCGGTGAAGGCGCTCAATAAGGCGTTGCTGGCCCATTTTTACGCCGTAGCGAACTGGGATATCCCCGACGGTTTTCTCTGCCCACCAGTACCGGGCCGGGCGGATTATATTCATCACCTTGCCGATTTACTGGCTGAAGCAAGCGGAACAATTCCAGCGAATGCCAGCATTCTGGATATCGGCGTTGGTGCGAACTGTATTTATCCGCTGATTGGCGTACATGAATATGGCTGGCGTTTTACCGGTAGTGAAACCAGCAGCCAGGCGTTAAGCAGTGCGCAGGCGATTATCAGTGCTAATCCGGGGCTTAACCGCGCCATTCGTCTGCGTCGGCAAAAAGAGAGTGGGGCAATTTTTAACGGCATCATCCATAAAAACGAGCAATACGACGCGACCTTGTGTAACCCGCCATTCCACGATTCCGCCGCTGCAGCGCGGGCAGGTAGTGAGCGTAAACGCCGTAACCTGGGGCTGAACAAAGACGATGCACTGAACTTTGGTGGTCAGCAACAGGAGTTGTGGTGTGAAGGTGGTGAAGTCGCCTTTATCAAAAAGATGATTGAAGAGAGCAAAGGCTTCGCGAAGCAGGTGATGTGGTTTACCTCGCTGGTATCTCGTGGTGAAAACTTACCGCCGTTGTATCGTGCTCTGACCGACGTGGGCGCGGTGAAGGTGGTAAAAAAAGAGATGGCCCAGGGGCAAAAGCAGAGTCGCTTTATTGCCTGGACCTTTATGAACGACGAGCAGCGCCGCCGTTTTGTTAATCGCCAACGTTAAAGCGTTGGCTCCCCCGGCGGCGGTTCAGCCGGGGCCGCGCCCGGAGCAGGCAGCACCTGATAAGTCTGCACTGGCGCGCGAACGCCCGCCAGGTCGAAATGTTTTTTCACCTGGCTGTCGAGGGCAAAGCGTACCGTCCACTGTTTGAGTGGCAGCGTGGTGAACGAAACACGCAGTGTAAACGCGGTATTGCTTAAGCCGACAATCCCGGCAAAATTCGGTTCACCAATAATCAGCCCGCGAATTTCTTCGTTTTCCATCAATTCCGCTACCGCATCTTTCAGTGCCTGATTGGCTTTATCAGCATCTTCATGGCGATCAACATCGTAGTTTGCCACTACCGAACCAATACCGCGGACGAAGTTAGCAAAGGTGGTTATCGAAGACCACGGAATGATGTGATACGCCCCGGTATCCTGGCGCACGCCCACGGAGCGAATCGACATCCGTTCCACTGTGCCGGTCAACGGCCCGATAGTTACCAAATCTCCAGTGTTCATGCCGTTTTCAAACTGAATAAATACCCCGGTGATAATATCTTTCACCAGCGTTTGCGAACCAAACGAGATAGCCAGACCTAATGCCCCGGCACCTGCCAGCAATGGCGCGATATTGACGCCGATTTCCGACAACACAATCATGATGGTGATGGTACTGATAATCACCGCCAGCGCGTTACGGAACAGCGTCAGCAGGGTACGCGTACGGGCGCTGGGTAGCGGGCGGCCATGAATATCCGAAGCCAGCCGGTTTTCGATCAAACTGGCGAGCACCGTCCAGCCAACCGCCGAGAAAAAAAGAATAAGTGCGATACGGATCAGGATATCTACGGTTTTCTGCCCCGCGCCGTTTTGCAGCCAGTTCCAGAAATCGAACAATCCCCATGCGCTCAACAGCAACATTACCGCCACGCAGACGGTCAGAATACGCGCCGTTTTCAGCGCCGCCGAAAGCCAGCCATTCAGCCGTTTTTGCAACTCTGGATAGTTACGCTGAGTATGTGGCGAGAGAGTGATGGTTTTTGCCAGCCAGCGGGAAAACATACCGGAAACAAACGCTGCAATACCAATAATCGCCAGGCTGCGCACCGTTGCACCCATCATAAATTTCAGGCTGTTGCCCGGATCGAACAACGAAAAGAAAAACAGCACGATAAAATAGGCGCTTGCCAGCCAGTGCCACACCAGCGCAAAGGCGCGGATAAACAGGCTGAAAAAGGCCAGCGAATGCTCCGCAAAGTTGAGCAAATGCTGGGTAATCTCTTTTTTATTACGAAAGATCAGGTACAACGCCCAGACGGTCATGCACAGCATAATGATGACGTTCGCCAGCGCACCTATCTGTACATTCACCTGATTAGAGATAATCGGCACGGCCACAATCAGGCCATAACCTATCAAACTGCTTAACCAGCTCAGGCGACGACTCCAGTAACGGGCGCTCTCGTCCTGAATCGTGAACGGGCGCAGTTCAGCCACGTTTGGGCAAAAAATCAGGCGTAGTACGGCTTTGAAAAATTCAATCAGGGCAAAGGCGTTGAGAAACAAACTTTGTTGGAAAGCGATGGTGCGACTGCCCGCATTCAGGTTGTCGCTTAATACCTGGCCGACAAACAATGTCAGTGCCAGTAACAGTAGGTCGATAATAAACGCCCCGATAATCATCGCCGGAAGCTGCAGCCAGTTGCTGCGTTCGCGATTTTTTTGCCGCGCCCACTGGCCCATTTTGCGATACAGCGGCAGTGCGCACAGACGAATCAGCCAGTAAAAACCAAACACTAATACCGCTAACATTGAAAAATGGGTCAACGCATTGCTGAAGGTTTGTGGATTAAACGGCTTATGCGGGGAGCCGGTGATATTGCGATAAAGTTGTCCGAAACGGGCGGAAAGGGCTTCACCATAATGGCGGCTGACTTCGGTGACCTTTTGCAGCACGGTTTGCTCTTCAACCAGCGTCGGCGGCACGATCTTCGGGACCGGTTCCGCAGGGGGCGTCGCGGCGACAGTACGCAACTGGTCGATCAATTCTTTACGCGAGGTGTCGTTATCCAGCACATCCGCCAGTGCGCCATAGGCCGCTTTTTTTTGTTCGATATCCGGTTCCGGGGCCGGTTCAGTCGTTGAGTCCGTTGTCGTTGTGGTTGTAACGCCGGGTATGGATACCGCGTGGGCAGGTGCGCCCAGCAGGCAGAAGAGGATGAACAGGATCCACCGCATGACTCCTCCAGTGAGAAAACAGAGCAAAAAGATAAGTATAGATGCTGGGGGAGGGGCGATTTTAAATGAGAGGAATCTGGTGTGCCTCCCTTTCGGGTGAAAGGGAGGCAGAGAAGTTAAGAGACGTGCTGCAAAAATTCCTGCAAGCGCTGGCTCGGCGGGTTCTTGATCAATACCTGCGGATCGCCATCTTCCGCAATCCGGCCTTTGTCGATAAAGATCAGCCGCGAAGCTACTTTCTCGGCAAAACCGATTTCGTGGGTCACGATCACCATCGTCATCCCTTCTTCAGCCAGATCCTGCATAACCTTCAGCACTTCATGGCGCAGTTCCGGGTCAAGAGCGGAAGTCGGTTCATCAAACAGCATCATTTTCGGCTTCACCGCCAGCGCGCGGGCAATCGCCACACGCTGCTGTTGACCACCAGAAAGTTCGGAAGGGTAGTGATGTGCACGTTCTGCCAGACCGACTTTCGCCAGCAGCTCACGCGCCAGTTTTTCCGCCTCTTCTTTGTTCGCGCCACGCACGCGTAGCGGACCAAACATGACGTTTTCCAGCGCCGTCAGATGCGGGAAGAGGTAAAACTGCTGGAACACCATACCCGCTTCCTGGCGAATCAGGCGCTCGTCAACTTTCGGATCGTTAACCTTCAGGCCATCGACAATCAGATCGCCGGAGGTGATTTCTTCCAGTTTGTTGATGCAGCGCAGCAGGGTCGATTTACCGGAACCGGACGGCCCGATAATCACCACGACTTCGCCCTGAGCAATGTTCAAATCGATATTGTGCAGCACCTGGGTTGGACCAAAATGCTTGGAGACGTTTTTAAATTCAATCACAGGATTTTCATCCTTCTTTCCAGACGACGCAGAATAAAGCTCAGCACCAGGGTAATAATCAGATAGAACACCGCCACGGCGCTCCAGATCTCAAGGGCGCGGAAGTTACCGGCAATAATTTCTTGCCCCTGACGGGTCAGTTCCGCCACGCCGATAACAATAAACAGCGAGGTGTCTTTAATGCTGATGATCCACTGGTTACCCAGCGGCGGCAGCATACGACGCAGTGCCAGCGGTAAAATGACGTAGCGAATGGTTTCCCAACGTGAAAGACCGAGCGCCAGTCCTGCTTCACGAAAACCTTTGTGAATAGACAGCACCGCACCACGCGTGATTTCCGCAATGTACGCGCCGGAGTTGATCATGATGGTGACCACCGCCGCAGTAAATGGGTCGATGCGTAAGTCGTTAAACGCCATCGGCAGGGCGAAATAGATAAACATCACCTGGACGACGATAGGTGTGCCGCGGATCACTTCAATAAAGACCAGCGCGACGTGGTTGGCTATCCAACCACCGAAGGTGCGTGCAAAACCTGCCAGCAATCCGATTACCAGACCGCCTGCCAGACCGAGGACCGAAATCCACAGGGTCATTTTGGCACCTTCAATCAGAAGCGGAATGGCAGGCCAGATGGCACTCCAGTCAAACTGCATATGTTGTTCCTGTTACCGTGGTGTAAATAATCAAATTCAGGGTAATTAATGGCCCCGGAGCGGGTTTGCGCCCCTCACCCTAATCCTCTCCCCATAGGGGAGAGGGAACTGCCAGTGCGTTTTACAGGTGTAGCGTTATTATTTCGGTTCAGTACCGAACCATTTTTTGTAGATTTCGTTGTAAGTTCCGTTCTCGCGCAGGGTTTTCAACGCGCCGTTGACTTTGTCACGCAGCTCGTCGCTACCTTTCGGGAACGCAATACCGTATTGCTGCGCTTCCAGAGAGTCACCTACCGCTTTGAACTGACCGTTACCGGCGGTTTTGATGAAGTACAGAATGTTTGGCGTATCGTGCAGAACGGCGTCTGCGCGGTTGGTGCCCAGTTCCATATAGGCGTTATCGATGTTCGGGAACTGACGCAGATCTTTAGTTTTGATGTTTGCTTTCGCGTAATCAACGGAGCCAGTACCGCTCTTCACAGCAACCACTTTCCCGTCGAGATCTTTCACGCTTTTCACATCGTTATTGTTAGCTTTCACCATCACTAACAGGCCGCTTTTGTAGTAGCCGTCAGAGAAATCGATCGCTTTTTTACGCTCGTCGGTGATGGTAATGCCCGCCAGCGCCAGATCGACGTTTTTGGTTTGCAGTGCCGGAATGATCCCACTGAAATCCATCGGCTTCAGTTCGTAATCCAGCTTCAGCTCTTTAGCGATGGCAGCCCACAGATCAACGTCAAAGCCCACATATTTATCGCCCTGTTTAAATTCAAACGGAACGAAGGCGGTATCCGTCGCGACAACTAATTTTTTATCCGCGGCATGAGAAGAAACCGCAAAAGCCAGGGTCAGTGCAGCCAGTGAAACTTTTAATACAGACTTCATAGCATTTCCTTTTTTCTATCCACGGGACGATCCCCTGCGTGACATTCACATATATGAAAAAATCGTGCCAGTTTTGCAACTCCTTGATTTTTCGAGATGCGGCAAAAACGTGATGCACGATTTATAGGGCAATACCCTGAAGATGCACCATTCTGGGGCACCAATCTGGTGCGCTAAAATTGTGTACTCAACACAGTGATTATTTAGCGTAAAACCTGATGAAAAAACAATCTTTATGTAACGATTGTGTGATGATGTGGATACAAAAAATTTACTTAATCAGCTGGAGATAGCAGATGGATGCACTAAATAAGTGCGTTGAGGTGGGCTGCAAAACAAAACGGCCTCCTGTCAGGAAGCCGCTTTTATCGGGTACTAAAGTTCTGCACCATCAGCGATGGATTTATTCGATGTTAGACTCGATAAACCACAGGAATTTATCCAGGTCGCGAGACGCGGCGGTCAGGATATCTGCGGTGTCGTCATCTTTCGCTTCGCCAATCGCTTTGCGTACGTCATTAGCGACGATTGCGTAACGGTCAGCCAGTTCTTTCAGGTGATCCTGAACGTTGTGGATGTCCAGCGGGTAACTTTTCAGCGGGGTTTTGCTGTTGATAACTTGAGTGGTCCCCAGAGCTACACCGCCCAGCTGCACTGCACGTTCTGCCATGGTATCCAGATGATCGATCAGTGCGGTGCGGAAGCCATCCAGCATTTCATGTACGGCAATGAAGTTAGCGCCGCGCATGTTCCAGTGCGCTTGTTTGGTAATCAAAGAAAGATCAATAAACTGGATAACCTGGCGATTCAGCAACTCTACTGTTGCTTTTTTCTCGCTGTCGGAGACATCGTTGCGGGTATAAAGCAGATTGGTCGCTTTTGATTTAACTAATTTAGCGGTACTCATAATTTCATATCCTCTTGATGTTATGTCCCAGTAATTAACGAGACTAAGTATAGCACCGGCTATGTGTTCCGCTATTCTGGCTGTTCCTATCACACTAATAGTGGTAACAAGCGTGAAAAACAAAACTAATAAAGATTCAATGAGTTAGATATATTGATAAGAACAATTCTTATTTATCTGCTCGCCAGGAATTTTCGGAATAAATATGCTTTTGCATAATTCGATATATAAAGACGGTGTAGAGGAAAAGTAGCGAGAAATTCTGCATGGTTATGCATAACCATGCAGAAATGTAAATTTAATTAATGTCTAATTCTTTTATTTTGCTCTCTTTGCGTACTGTCAGCGTAGACCCCATTGAAGCGGCGATGATAGCGCCGAGCGCCAGCAGCTGTATGGGTGTCAGTGTTTCTCCGAGGAAAATCATCCCGGAAACGGCAGCCAGCGCCGGTTCCATGCTCATCAGCGTACCAAATGTCCGTGTTGGCAAACGGGTGAGGGCAATCATTTCCAGCGAATAAGGCAGAGCGGTCGAGAGAATAGCGACAGCCAGACCCAATGGAATAACCGACCAGTGCCAGAGTGCTTCACCAGCCTGAAGCGCTCCAATTGGCACGAAAATTAACGCTGCAATCAACGAACCAATTGCCACCGTCGCAGGGCCATGTTCCGCTCCTGCGCGTTGCCCACTTAAAATGTAAATAGCCCAACAAGCCCCGGCCCCCAGTGCCAGCGCACTGCCGGTTAAATCGACATGGGAAACGTCTTGCCCCAGCGGTAGCAGGAACCACAGACCAAGAACCGCCAGCACAACCCAGACGAAATCTACCGGGCGACGAGAAGAGAACAGCGCCACCGCCAGTGGTCCGGTGAACTCCAGCGCCACCGCAATACCCAGCGGTACTGTCTGAATAGAAAGATAAAAAAGATAATTCATCCCACCCAGCGAAACGCCGTAAAACAACAGCGGTAACCGTTGCTCTTTGGCAAAGCGCAGTCGCCATGGCTTAAAGAACGCGATGAGGATCAGCGTTCCTAATGCCAGACGCAGCGCAGTGACACCCGGTGCGCCCACCAGAGGAAAAAGTGACTTAGCTAACGAGGCTCCACCCTGAATAGACGCCATGGCAACGAGCAATATGATTATTGGTAACCAGACCGGCATTTTACGTAATGAACCAGGCATCCTTTCTCCCACAAATATCTAGACTTAAGTAAAGCGTGGAGTGTACTGGATATACCCAATGCTGGTTGAGCATTTGTTGAAAAAATTTTCCCCCGTTTTGACTAAAATGCGCCAGGATTGATGGAATCATTAGTCTGGTGATTAGGAATAATCTGGATGAATGACAGGGAAAACATGCGTAATACTTACGCAGTTCTCTGAAAAAGTGATTTAAATTTAGATGGATAGCGGTGTATGGAAACGTTCTGTTACATGAAATGGCCCGTTAGACATCACAAATCGCGAAGAGTTTCCCATTAATTTTTGATATATTTAAAACTTAGGACTTATTTGAATCACATTTGAGGTGGTTATGAAAAAAATTGCATGTCTTTCAGCACTGGCCGCAGTTCTGGCTTTCACCGCAGGTACTTCCGTAGCTGCGACTTCTACCGTAACTGGCGGTTACGCACAGAGCGACGCTCAGGGCCAAATGAACAAAATGGGCGGTTTCAACCTGAAATACCGCTATGAAGAAGACAACAGCCCGCTGGGTGTGATCGGTTCTTTCACTTACACCGAGAAAAGCCGTACTGCAAGCTCTGGTGACTACAACAAAAACCAGTACTACGGCATCACTGCTGGTCCGGCTTACCGCATTAACGACTGGGCAAGCATCTACGGTGTAGTGGGTGTGGGTTATGGTAAATTCCAGACCACTGAATACCCGACCTACAAACACGACACCAGCGACTACGGTTTCTCCTACGGTGCTGGTCTGCAGTTCAACCCGATGGAAAACGTTGCTCTGGACTTCTCTTACGAGCAGAGCCGTATTCGTAGCGTTGACGTAGGCACCTGGATTGCCGGTGTTGGTTACCGCTTCTAATCACTTTGGTGATATAAAAAATCCGCCTCTCGGGGCGGATTTTTGTTTTTAAGGCTTCGGGTCGAAAATATCGGTTCCGAGATGGTTGTAATCCACCTTCTGTAACTGGAAGTTGGTGATGTATATCGACCCGGCTTTCTTCTCAGATATAAACGGGTATTTGATGTTAATTTCCTTCGCTTTAATTCCCGTCCACTGGGAGAAAAAACCTAAGAAGTCATTGGCTGAGCGGCGGGCTTTAATCACCCGATGCGCTTTATCGTCGCTGGAAATGACCATAAAAGGCACCTGGAAATTTTGCTGATACTTATCATCATGGGCAAGGTATTGCACGTCTTTGCCGCGCTCTTTAAAGGCCAGACCGTGGTCAGAAAAGTAAACCAGCGAGAAGCTGCTGCCGCTGTTGCGTAACTGATCGTACAGCTTGCGCAGTAAATCGTCCGTTTGCGTCATGGTATAGAGATAGCACGACGTTTCTTTCGACTGCACAAAGGTTTCGTATTTGCCTTGTGTCCTGTCGCAGGCCTGCGGATGTGAGCCCATCAGATGTAGAACAATCAGCTGCGGTTGCGAGTGCTCTTGCGCCAGCACTTGAGCGGTCATATCCAGTAACGCTTCGTCTTTGGTATTTTTATCTGCTTCAAAATTACCTTCTTTCAGGAAGTACACTTCATCTGCTCGTTTGGCGATGCTGGCGATAGCAGTATCGTATTCGCCGATTTGGCCCTGGTTGGAAAACCACCAGGTCTGGAAGCCCGCGCGATTTGCCAGGGTGACAAAGTTATCCTGAAACTGTGGTTTGCCATCGACTACGCGATTGAGCGTTAAGCCAAGCGATTTCTGCGTGGAGCCACTGGCGGCAATGTAGTCAGCAAATATCAAACCGTTAACGCTGCTGGCAAACGGGGTATTGTCCCAGTGACCGCCAAAGGCACCGAGGGCATCGCGACGCGCGCTTTCACCGATCACCACCACATAGGTCTGATACTTCGGCTTAACGGCAGTGACCGTCCAGGTATCTTTCATTCCGGAAAGTTTTGCCATCCGTTCTTGCTCTTCAATCACCTCGTTATTATTGACGATGACATCCTTAGCAAAACGAAATACCGGATAGCCAGTATCTTTCAGTTTAAATACGCCGCCCCAGGCCAGGTTTTGCACGGGAGCAACAAAAAATGTCGCCACACTGAATACCAGACACAGGCTGTCGAAGGTATTCCAGCGCGCTTTTTCACTCTCTTTTTTTCGCCTGATTGCTATTACGCCGAGCACAAAAATAAATATGCCGACCATGTAGCTGTACCACGGAAAAATCGTCAGGATTTCGGTCGACTCTTCCATATTGGTGGAGTGCAATGCCAGCAATGTATTGAAGTTAGGCGCGCCGTAGGCCTGAGCAAAAGGGAAATAACAAGCCGCCACCAGCGAACTGATACCGACCAGAACTTTTTGTACGCGAGGCAATGTTCGCCATAGCAAAAGCAAAATAGCCGTAAACGCAGCGGTGTAGAGCAAACTGAAGGGGTAACCTAAGCCGAGGTTAATTAATAGCGACTGTAAAAAGTAGAACGCAGTCCACGGGCTAAATACCCGGCTACGGGTAACAAGCGATTCTTTGAGGGTTAAATTCATATGCCACTATCGTAACAAACGCCATGTGCTTACCCTGGCGTCAAGGGTCAATACCTGCAAGAGTGCGTGAAGAGTGGAAAGGGGTCCGCATCCGCGAGCCGCAATATACGCAGGGCTGCAAGAAGATAGAGCGAGCCGCCGTTCAGGTCAACTACTGACGTACAAATCTTTTGCGAAGGGGATTGCAAATCCGACAAAAAGTGGGGTTTTTCAGACCAAAACGCGTTATGCCTGCATGAAAGCAGGAGTGAAGCGGCGTACCGCGACGCCGCTATTTATCGGAAGGTTTATCTTGCTGCGGTTTGTTGTTGACCATATCGCACAACATAGAGAGCAGCATTAACCGTACTTTAAAGGGAGAATGACTAAACACGCGCATACACCTCTTGAACTCATTCATAAGACCTCCTGACTTGCTAATCCCGTCGATCCTTGAGGGATGATTGCATTACATACAGATATAGCACAGGCTATATTATATAGCTATTGCTAAAACGTTAATTTTTTGTACCTTCGCAACTCTGGTTTACAATGTGCGCACGAAATGAGAACGCTATGTATGCGTCACCATAATGAGGAAGCACAATGAGTCGTCGCGCAGGTACGCCAACAGCAAAAAAAGTGACGCAGTTAGTGAACGTGGAAGAGCACGTTGAAGGGTTCCGCCAGGTCAGAGAGGCGCATCGGCGCGAGCTTATTGATGATTACGTTGAGCTGATTTCTGACTTGATCAGGGAAGTGGGGGAAGCTCGTCAGGTGGACATGGCTGCTCGTCTGGGAGTTTCGCAACCGACGGTGGCTAAAATGCTTAAGCGGCTGGCAACCATGGGGCTGATTGAAATGATCCCCTGGCGTGGCGTGTTTTTAACGGCAGAAGGAGAGAAGCTGGCGCAGGAAAGCCGCGAGCGACATCAGATAGTCGAAAATTTCTTGTTGGTGTTGGGCGTCAGTCCGGAAATCGCCCGTCGCGACGCGGAAGGCATGGAGCACCATGTTAGTGAAGAGACGCTCGACGCTTTTCGTTTGTTTACCCAGAAACACGGTGCCAAATGAGCCTGCCTTTTTTACGCACGCTGCAAGGCGATCGTTTTTTTCAGTTATTAATTCTTGTTGGTATCGGATTAAGCTTTTTCGTGCCCTTTGCACCGAAATCCTGGCCTGCTGCTATCGACTGGCACACCATCATCACCTTAAGCGGCCTGATGCTGCTGACCAAAGGTGTGGAGTTAAGCGGTTATTTTGATGTGCTGGGGCGCAAAATGGTGCGCCGCTTTGCTACGGAGCGTCGGCTGGCGATGTTTATGGTGCTGGCGGCGGCGCTGCTTTCTACCTTTCTGACCAACGATGTCGCGCTGTTTATTGTTGTTCCGCTGACTATCACGCTAAAAAGACTGTGTGAGATCCCGGTTAATCGGCTGATTATTTTTGAGGCGCTGGCAGTCAACGCTGGTTCGCTACTGACGGCAATTGGCAACCCGCAAAATATTCTTATCTGGGGACGTTCTGGTCTTTCGTTTGCCGGATTTATTGCCCAAATGGCACCGCTGGCTGGCGCAATGATGCTGACGCTCCTGCTCCTGTGCTGGTGTTGTTTCCCTGGAAAGGCGCTGCAATACCATACGGGGGTGCAAACACCGGAGTGGAAACCGCGGCTGGTGTGGAGTTGTCTGGGGCTGTATATCGTCTTTCTGACGGCGCTGGAGTTCAAACAAGAGCTGTGGGGACTGGTGATTGTGGCGGCAGGCTTTGCGCTGCTGGCACGTCGCGTGGTGCTCAGTGTGGACTGGACGCTGCTGCTGGTGTTTATGGCGATGTTTATCGACGTCCATTTACTGACCCAGCTTCCAGCGTTGCAAGGCGTGTTGGGTAACGTGAGTCATCTATCTGAACCCGGGTTATGGTTAACGGCAATCGGTTTATCGCAGGTGATCAGTAACGTGCCGAGTACCATATTGTTGCTGAACTATGTGCCGCCGTCTTTATTACTGGTATGGGCGGTAAACGTAGGTGGCTTTGGGTTATTACCCGGATCGCTGGCAAATTTGATTGCGCTACGTATGGCGAACGATCGCCGCATCTGGTGGCGTTTCCATCTCTATTCAATACCGATGCTGTTGTGGGCGGCGTTGGTGGGATATGTTTTGTTAGTTATACTCCCGGCCAACTAGGGTCTGGCAAATAAAAAAGGCGGATTATGAGTCCGCCTTTTGCTTTAAGTTTTGAAGATTAATTCAGACGAACCGGCATCCCGGAGCGGTTTTTAATCGCTTCATCAAGAACAACCTGGTCAACATCTGGCTGACCGGTCACTGTTTGCACGCTCTTCGTCAGGGTAATTGGCACAATTTCCTGACCTTCAAACTGGGCTTCGGTGGTAGACAGCGGGTTATGGACTTCAATATAACGGCTGCCGTCTGGCTCGGTGGTCGCTTTTACCGGCTCATCAATAAACTGTACGCGGGTACCGACCGGTACTTTCTCGAACAGGAATTTGATGTCTTCGTTACGCAGACGCACACAACCATGACTTACACGCAGGCCGATACCGAAGTTGGCGTTGGTGCCATGGATAGCATACAGGCGACCGATGTAGAGTGCATACAGACCCATCGGGTTATCCGGACCTGCCGGAACGACAGCCGGAAGCGGTTCGCCCGCAGCGCGGTACTCTGCGTGCATTTTGGCGGTCGGCGTCCAGGTCGGGCCTGCTTTCTTACGCTCAACTTTGGTGGTCCAGTTGATAGGCGTATCTTTGCCTAACTGACCAATGCCGATCGGCAGCACGATAACGGTGTTGGTCCCTTTCGGATAGTAATACAGACGCATCTCTGCACTGTTAATGACGATGCCTTCATGAACGGTATCCGGCAGGATCAGCTGCTGCGGAATGTTCAGTACAGTACCGCCTTTCGGCAGGAAGGTATCCACACCCGGGTTCGCTTCCATCATATTGGAAAGCCCCATCTGGTACTCCGCGGCAAAATACTCCAGCGGCTGAGTGTTACCTTCAGGAATGGTGATCACCTGATTCTGACCAACCAGGCGACTCCCGTCGGTTGGCAGAGGATAAGTTACCGCAGAGGCGGTACTGCAAAAGCCGACAACAGCGAAGGCCGCTGCGAATAATGTTTTCAATTTCATATTCATGTTAAGCGAGATTTTGTGCCTGGCAGGCCATTGGGTTGAGAATATTAGAGTATTGGAAGCGCATTATAAGTTCATTCCAGCTCACAGTGAAATCAGATGTGTACGAAATCACATTTTTTGCCTTTGGCTTGAGTGTAGACCTTAAGCGAGGAGCAGGATCTTCTTTCAGACTTATGGCATAATGCGCGGTTTGTCATATCTCTTTTCAGGATACGCCTGTGTTAGTTTCCAGTAACGTCACCATGCAGTTCGGCAGTAAGCCGTTGTTTGAAAACATTTCCGTCAAATTTGGCGGCGGCAACCGTTACGGCCTGATTGGCGCGAACGGTAGTGGTAAATCCACCTTTATGAAGATCCTCGGCGGCGACTTAGAGCCGACTTTGGGTAACGTTTCCCTCGATCCCAACGAGCGCATTGGTAAGCTGCGTCAGGATCAGTTTGCCTTTGAAGAGTTCACTGTGCTGGATACGGTGATCATGGGGCATAAAGAGTTGTGGGAAGTGAAGCAGGAGCGTGACCGCATCTATGCTTTGCCGGAAATGAGTGAGGAAGACGGCTATAAAGTGGCCGATCTGGAAGTTAAATACGGCGAAATGGACGGTTACTCTGCGGAAGCTCGCGCCGGTGAATTGTTGCTTGGCGTGGGAATTCCAGTGGAACAGCACTACGGCCCGATGAGTGAAGTTGCTCCTGGCTGGAAGCTGCGTGTGCTTCTGGCGCAGGCGCTGTTTGCTGATCCGGATATTCTCCTGCTCGACGAACCGACCAACAACCTCGACATCGACACCATTCGCTGGCTGGAACAGGTGCTGAACGAGCGTGACAGCACCATGATCATCATCTCGCACGACCGTCACTTCCTTAACATGGTCTGTACCCACATGGCGGATCTGGATTACGGCGAGCTGCGCGTTTATCCGGGTAACTACGATGAGTACATGACGGCGGCGACCCAGGCGCGTGAACGTCTGCTGGCCGATAACGCCAAGAAGAAAGCGCAGATTGCTGAGTTGCAATCTTTCGTTAGCCGCTTTAGCGCCAACGCCTCGAAATCTCGCCAGGCAACTTCGCGCGCGCGCCAGATTGATAAAATCAAACTGGAAGAGGTGAAAGCCTCCAGCCGTCAGAACCCGTTCATCCGTTTTGAACAGGATAAGAAACTGTTCCGTAACGCGCTGGAAGTGGAAGGTCTGACCAAAGGGTTTGATAACGGTCCACTGTTTAAAAATCTCAACCTGCTGCTGGAGGTCGGTGAAAAACTTGCGGTACTGGGTACCAACGGCGTCGGTAAATCAACGCTGCTGAAAACGCTGGTGGGCGATCTGCAACCGGACAGCGGCACCGTAAAATGGTCTGAAAACGCGCGCATTGGTTACTACGCCCAGGACCACGAATATGAGTTTGAAAATGATCTGACCGTGTTCGAATGGATGAGCCAGTGGAAGCAGGAAGGCGATGACGAGCAGGCGGTACGCAGCATTCTCGGTCGTTTGCTGTTCAGCCAGGACGACATCAAAAAGCCAGCTAAAGTGCTTTCCGGTGGAGAAAAAGGGCGGATGCTTTTTGGTAAGTTAATGATGCAGAAGCCGAACATTCTGATCATGGACGAACCGACCAACCACCTGGATATGGAATCCATCGAGTCACTGAACATGGCGCTGGAACTGTATCAGGGCACGCTGATCTTTGTTTCACACGACCGTGAGTTCGTAAGCTCCCTGGCGACCCGCATTCTGGAAATCACCCCGGAACGCGTGATCGACTTTAGCGGTAATTACGAAGATTACCTGCGTAGTAAAGGGATCGAGTAAGTGATTATCCGTCACCCCGATACTGTCGGGGTGACGGCGGCTGATGACAAATGCAAAATAGCCTGATGCGCTACGCTTATCAGGCCTTGTATTATCCCTCCAGTGCAGAGAAAATCGGCCAGTTTTCTCTGCCTGCAGTCCGCATGCCGTATCGGGCCTTGGGTTCTAACCTGTTGCGTAGATTTAT
>NZ_JBJQLJ010000015.1:0-120040 GCF_046486385.1 Escherichia sp. WS33
GCCATTCGTGGGACAGTATCCCTGACAGCCTACAAAACGCAATTGAAGAACGCGAGGCATCGTCTTAACGAGGCACCGAGGCGTCGCATTCTTCAGATGGTTCAACCCTTAAGTTAGCGCTTATGGGAGCAATCCCCGCATATCCGGTTGTCAGGTCAGGATGGTAAGGCACCTGCTTTACACTTTCGCCCGCGGTCAGTGATGGCTGCGGGCGATTTCGTTTTAAGAGCAATGATGAGTTTTGCCGACAGAAGTCCGAAACAGGATTCACTGTATAAATAAACAGCTATTTTGTTGAGGAAGGGTAAGATAACGGCGGGTGCCTGAAGCTTTCCGGTTTCAGGTTAACTCTGAGGTCTGGAAAGATGAAGCCCCAGGAGATATTTCTATCAATCCTGGGGCTGCCACTCCGAGCCTCAACAACTCGGATGGTAGTCCCTTCTTCGCATGGAGGCAATATAAACATGCTGACGAAATATGCCCTTGTGGCAGTCATAGTGCTGTGTTTGACGGTACTGGGATTTACGCTTCTGGTCGGAGACTCGCTGTGTGAGTTCACCGTAAAGGAACGTAATATTGAGTTTAAGGCTGTTCTCGCTTACGAACCGAAGAAGTAGCCGTTGTGCGGGGAGCAATCCCCGCATATCCGGTTGTCAGGTCAGAGTGGTAAGGCACCTGCTTTACACTTTCGCCCGCGGTCAGTGATGGCTGCGGGCGAATCGTACCAGATGTTGTCAATTAATCGTGTTGGCACAGAGTTATGACTATTTTTTCTTTTATCTGCCAGTGCACAGCAAACATCTCATTCTCACGATGAATGATGACCTGCTGTTTATTCCAGCTAATTATCTGATAGTCCAGAAAACCTGCATCAGTTTGGATCTCACTTGCCTTAAATGCGCTCTCTTTGGCGGAAAATGCCAGTGTCAGCGCCAGAGAAAAGGCTAAACCGCAGTCTGCGAGTCGCTCGTGTTCTGCTGGTGTAATAATGTTGTCTGTCAATTCGGTCGCTGTTTGCGCAGAAAAAATTTCTTCGATATCAACGCCAATCGGTTGACGGGAAACCACGGCCAATGCCGTAGCCCCGCAGTGGCTAATACTGCCGTATACCTCCGCAGGCCACACCGGTTGGCGTAGCTCGCCGATTGCGGGCACACATTTATAGCCATATTCCCGCAGCGCATAAATTGCAGCGATCCGCCCGGCTAAATGTTCGGCTTTGCGCTTCCGTCCAGCGTGTTGCAGTTGCGCGTAATGCGGCAGCCAGAGTAAATCCTGCTCACAAAAATTCGCCGGATCGAACTCAACAAAATGCAGCGTATGTCCGGCAAAGGGGAGGGAGGTATGCGTAGTTTTCATGTCGACCATATTAGAGACTGATGACAAACGCTAAACTGCCTGATGCGCTACGCTTATCAGGCCTACATGGTCCTGCAATATATTGAATTGGCAAGATTTTTGTAGGCCGGATAAGGCGTTCACGCCGCATCCGGCATGAACGACGCGCACTTTGTCAACAATCTGACGTTAGCATCAGAAGTGAGTGTTTACGCTCATGTACCACGTACGTCCCGGCTCGTTATAGGTATACGCCCCGGCACCCGCGATATAGTTGGCCCCTGCCAGATCGCCCGTGGTCTGGGCATTACCCGCACGCCACAAACGTTTGTCGAACAGGTTGTCCACGCCGCCGGTCAGACTGACATTCTTCGTCACATCCCAGGTCGCGCTCAGACCCACAATGCTGTAAGGACTGATTTCTTTGGTTTCCGGGCCAACCGCTGGCTGACCTTTGTAGTTGTATTTTTTCGGCTGCTGCTTACCGTACCAGGTGAAGGTCGTTTGCATCGACAAATCTTCCCGCGCCTGCCAGCTCAGCGTTGAGTTCAACGTGTACTCCGGGATGATCGACAAACGGTCGCCCGTGGTTTTGTTTTCACTCTTCAGCATATAAGTGATGTTATTGGTCCACATCACCGTTTCGCTAACTGGTACGTTTAACGATCCTTCCAGACCTTCAACCACTGCTTTCGGCACGTTATCCCACTGATAGAGATCGGTGCCGACTGCGTTTTGCCCTACAGCCACATAGCCCGCTTCAATCTTATTGCGATAATCGTTACGGAACCAGGTGACGCCCGCCAGCCAGCCGTCGCGTTTGAACTCCAGACCAATCTCTTTGTTGATGCTGGTTTCTGCTTTCAGGTCATCGTTACCTTGCAGATAGCAGCCGCCCGCGCTGGCATAGCAGCCCTGACCTTTACTGTAGAGAATGTAGTTCGGGTTAGTCTGGTACAGGCTCGGTGCTTTATAAGCACGGGCAATGCCCATTTTGAGCGTGAAGTCATCGCCTAAACCTTGCGATATGTTCAGCGCCGGGCTCCAGTTATTGCCGACAATACTGTGATGATCGAAACGCAGCCCCGGCGTTACGATGGTGCTGTCAGTCAGCTCCATGTTGTTTTCGGCAAACAGCGAGAAAATTTCTGCTTTTGAATACGGGCTACGGTCGGTGGCACTCACACCATCAATAGCGCCGCCGGTGTTCGCCCCGGTCAGCGCCTGGGTATTGGAACTCAAGTCCTTCATCCGTTGCTGATTCCACTCCGTACCCAGCGTCAGCGTCTGGTTAACGAGGAAATCAATCGGCAGGTTAACTTCGCTGTGCAGCATCACGTCATCGAGATCGATATCGACGAAATCCTGTGTCGCTTTTTCGTTAAATTTCCCTTCGGTACCGCCCGCCAGACCTTCCGGAATACGCGAGTTACGGGTGTGTTCATACTGCACCCAGTTGCTGGTGGTCACGCCGTTATCCCAGCCACCGTTCCAGGTCAGCGCGTAGTTCTGGCGATACAGGCGGTTGGTTTCATCGCCATATTTCGAGCGAGTGTAAGCGTCAGAGTTGGTGTTCTGGGTATCGCCCGCATACAGGTTACCCTGGCGGCTGTAACCCGCTTCCAGTTCCAGCGATTGCAATGGTGCGAAGTCCCAGCGCACCACGCCGTTAATATCTTTATTGATCACCCCTTCGCGCCCGGCTGGTAACGTCGTGGCATACGTTCCGGCACGCGCGGACTGATGGCCCTGGTTGATATCCCACGCGTCAGCCTGGGTTTTGTCGAGGTTGCCATACAAGCGGAAGCTGAATTCGTCGCCCAGCGGACCGGTCAGGCTGAAGTTGGTGCGTTTAGTGGCACCTTCCTCTTTATGTTCTGGTGCATTGAAATAAGCGTCCCAGGAGCCGTGCCACTCACCGCTGCCTTTTTTGGTAATGATGTTAACCACGCCGCCCGCCGCGCCGTTGCCATAACGCGCAGCTGCCGGACCACGCAGAACTTCAATACGTTCAATCATTTCAGGTGGCACCCAGGAGGTATCACCACGGGTATCGCGCTCGCCACGCCAGCCCTGACGCACCGAGTTACGGCTGCTTACCGGCTTGCCGTCAATCAAAATCAGCGTGTTTTCCGGACCCATACCGCGAATATCAATCTGTCGGTTATTCCCACGCTGACCACTGGTGGAGTTACCGGTCAGGTTAACGCCTGGCATGGTACGGATGATCTCCGACACATCGCGGGCAACGGGGTTTTTGCGGATTTCATCTGCGGTGATGGTCGAAACGCCAGGCGCCTGTAAGTTCTGCTCGGCGGCGGTAACGACAATGGTATCGTCATGTGAAACAGGAGTATCGGTCGGCTCTTGTGCCTGCGCTACCCCATAAATCCCCAGATTGACCAACAAGGCCAGGGAATGAATCTTCTTGTTCATTGTTTTATTCCTGCATTTTTGCCACGAATTGCAACTGTCGGGCATGGTCGTCCTCAACACGACGCATCCCGCTACCGCGAAAACCTTTGATCCTGAAAGACACGCAGTGCAGTTGGTTAATAAATGTCCGCGCTTCCCACGGCGCGCCATTACGCTATTGCAAATGCAAATAGTTATCAATAATATTATCAATATATTTCTGCAATCAATGAAAAATTGCACAGTAAACATGGGGTTATGGTGTGACGGCGTTAAAAGTAGGAAGTGAGAGCTGGTGGCAGTCGAAACATGGCCCGGAATGGCAGCGTCTGAATGACGAAATGTTTGAGGTCACTTTCTGGTGGCGTGATCCCCAAGGTTCTGAAGAATACTCGACGATAAAGCGCGTATGGATCTACATCACTGGTGTGACCGATCATCATCAGAACAGCCAGCCCCAGTCGATGCAGCGAATTGCAGGTACTGATGTCTGGCAGTGGACGACACAACTCAATGCCAACTGGCGCGGCAGCTACTGCTTTATTCCCACCGAACGCGATGACATTTTTTCTGCACCATCCCCCGATCGCCTCGAATTACGTGAAGGCTGGCGAAAACTATTACCCCAGGCAATAGCCGATCCGCTGAATCCACAAAGCTGGAAAGGCGGGCGAGGGCACGCTGTTTCTGCACTCGAAATGCCGCAAGCGCCTCTGCAACCGGGATGGGATTGTCCGCAAGCGCCAGAAATAGCAGCCAAAGAAATTATCTGGAAAAGTGAACGGTTGAAAAATTCACGTCGTGTATGGATTTTTACCACCGGCGATGCAACAGCAGAAGAACGTCCGCTGGCAGTTTTGCTCGATGGCGAATTTTGGGCGCAAAGTATGCCCGTCTGGCCTGTGCTGACTTCGCTGACCCATCGTCAGCAACTTCCTCCCGCCGTGTATGTGTTGATCGACGCTATCGACACCACGCACCGCGCCCACGAACTGCCGTGTAATGCGGATTTCTGGCTGGCAGTACAGCAAGAGTTATTACCCCTGGTGAAAGCTATTGCCCCTTTTAGCGATCGCGCCGATCGCACCGTGGTCGCCGGGCAGAGTTTTGGTGGGCTGTCCGCGCTGTATGCCGGACTGCACTGGCCTGAACGCTTTGGCTGTGTATTAAGCCAGTCAGGATCGTACTGGTGGCCGCATCGGGGCGGGCAGCAAGAGGGCGTGTTACTTGAAAAGCTTAAAGCTGGTGAAGTTAGCGCCGAAGGTCTGCGCATTGTGCTGGAAGCGGGTATTCGCGAGCCGATGATTATGCGGGCCAATCAGGCGCTGTATGCGCAATTACACCCCATAAAAGAATCCATTTTCTGGCGTCAGGTTGACGGCGGACATGATGCGCTTTGTTGGCGCGGTGGCTTGATGCAGGGGCTAATCGACCTCTGGCAACCACTTTTCCATGACAGGAGTTGAATATGGCATTCAGTAATCCCTTCGATGATCCACAGGGAGCGTTTTACATTTTGCGCAATGCGCAGGGGCAATTCAGTCTGTGGCCGCAACAATGCGCCTTACCGGCAGGCTGGGACATTGTGTGTCAGCCGCAGTCACAGGCGTCCTGCCAGCAGTGGCTGGAAGTCCACTGGCGTACTCTGACACCGGCCAATTTCACCCAGTTGCAGGAGGCACAATGAGCCAGCATTTACCTTTGGTCGCCGCACAGCCCGGCATCTGGATGGCAGAAAAACTGTCGGATTTACCCTCCGCCTGGAGCGTGGCGCATTACGTTGAGTTAACTGGAGATGTTGATGCGCCATTACTGGCCCGCGCGGTGGTTGTCGGACTAGCGCAAGCAGATACGTTGCGGATGCGTTTTACGGAAGATAACGGCGAAGTCTGGCAGTGGGTCGATGATGCGCTGATATTCGAACTGCCAGAAATTATCGACCTGCGAACCAATATTGATCCGCACGGTACTGCGCAGGTATTAATGCTGGCGGATTTGCAACAAGATTTGCGCGTCGATAGCGGTAAACCACTGGTCTTTCATCAGCTGATACATGTTGCGGATAACCGCTGGTACTGGTATCAGCGTTATCACCATTTGCTGGTCGATGGCTTCAGTTTCCCGGCCATTACTCGCCAGATCGCCAATATTTACTGCACATGGCTGCGTGGCGAACCAACGCCTGCTTCGCCGTTTACGCCTTTCGCTGATGTAGTGGAAGAGTACCAGCAATACCGCGAAAGCGAAGCCTGGCAGCGTGATGCGGCATTCTGGGCAGAACAGCGTCGTCAACTGCCGCCGCCCGCGTCACTTTCTCCGGCACCTTTAGCGGGGCGCAGCGCTTCGGCAGATATTCTGCGCCTGAAACTGGAATTTACCGACGGGGAATTCCGCCAGCTGGCTACGCAACTTTCAGGTGTGCAGCGTACCGATTTAGCCCTTGCGCTGGCAGCCTTGTGGCTGGGGCGATTGTGCAATCGCATGGACTATGCCGCCGGATTTATCTTTATGCGTCGACTGGGCTCGGCGGCGCTGACGGCTAGCGGACCCGTGCTCAACGTTTTACCGTTGGGTATTCACATTGCGGCGCAAGAAACGCTGCCGGAACTGGCAACCCGACTGGCAGCACAACTGAAAAAAATGCGTCGTCATCAACGTTACGATGCCGAACAAATTGTCCGTGACAGCGGGCGAGCGGCAGGAGAGGAACCGCTGTTCGGTCCGGTACTCAATATCAAGGTATTTGATTACCAACTGGATATTCCTGGTGTTCAGACGCAAACCCATACCCTGGCAACCGGTCCGGTTAATGACCTTGAACTGGCCCTGTTCCCGGATGAACACGGTGATTTGAGTATTGAGATCCTCGCCAATAAACAGCGTTACGATGAGCCAACGTTAATCCAGCATGCTGAACGCCTGAAAATGCTGATTGCCCAGTTCGCCGCGGATCCGGCGCTGTTGTGCGGCGATGTCGATATTATGCTGCCAGGTGAGTATGCGCAGCTGGCGCAGATCAACGCCACTCAGGTTGAGATTCCAGAAACCACGCTGAGCGCGCTGGTGGCAGAACAAGCGGCAAAAACACCGGATGCTCCGGCGCTGGCAGATGCGCGTTACCTGTTCAGCTATCGGGAAATGCGCGAGCAGGTGGTGGCGCTGGCGAATCTGCTGCGTGAGCGCGGCGTTAAACCAGGGGACAGCGTGGCGGTGGCACTACCGCGCTCGGTCTTTTTGACCCTGGCACTCCATGCAATAGTTGAAGCTGGCGCGGCCTGGCTACCGCTGGATACCGGCTATCCGGACGATCGCCTGAAAATGATGCTGGAAGATGCGCGTCCGTCGCTGTTAATTACCACCGACGATCAACTGCCGCGCTTTAGCGATGTTCCCAATTTAACAAGCCTTTGCTATAACGCCCCGCTTACCCCCCAGGGCAGTGCGCCGCTGCAACTTTCACAACCGCACCACACGGCTTATATCATCTTTACCTCTGGCTCCACCGGCAGGCCGAAAGGGGTAATGGTCGGGCAGACGGCTATCGTTAACCGCTTGCTTTGGATGCAAAACCATTACCCGCTTACAGGCGAAGATGTCGTTGCCCAAAAAACGCCGTGCAGTTTTGATGTCTCGGTGTGGGAGTTTTTCTGGCCGTTTATTGCCGGGGCGAAACTGGTGATGGCTGAACCGGAAGCGCACCGCGACCCGCTCGCTATGCAGCAATTCTTTGCCGAATATGGCGTAACGACCACGCACTTTGTGCCGTCGATGCTGGCGGCATTTGTTGCCTCGCTGACGCCGCAAACCGCTCGCCAGAGTTGCGCGACGTTGAAACAGGTTTTCTGTAGTGGTGAGGCCTTACCGGCTGATTTATGCCGCGAATGGCAACAGTTAACTGGCGCGCCGTTGCATAATCTATATGGCCCGACGGAAGCGGCGGTAGATGTCAGCTGGTATCCGGCTTTTGGCGAGGAACTGGCACAGGTGCGCGGCAGCAGTGTGCCGATTGGTTATCCGGTATGGAATACGGGTCTGCGTATTCTTGATGCGATGATGCATCCGGTGCCGCCGGGTGTGGCGGGTGATCTCTATCTCACCGGCATCCAACTGGCGCAGGGGTATCTTGGACGACCCGATCTGACCGCCAGCCGTTTTATTGCCGATCCTTTTGCCCCAGGTGAACGGATGTATCGTACCGGAGACGTCGCCCGCTGGCTGGATAACGGCGCGGTGGAGTACCTCGGGCGCAGTGACGATCAGCTAAAAATTCGCGGGCAGCGTATCGAACTGGGCGAAATCGATCGCGTGATGCAGGCGCTGCCGGATGTCGAACAGGCAGTTACCCACGCCTGTGTGATTAACCAGGCGGCAGCCACCGGTGGTGATGCGCGTCAGTTGGTGGGCTATCTGGTGTCGCAATCGGGACTGCCGTTGGATACCAGCGCATTACAGGCACAGCTTCGCGAAACATTGCCGCCGCATATGGTGCCGGTCGTTCTGCTGCAACTTCCGCAGTTGCCGCTTAGCGCCAACGGCAAGCTGGATCGCAAAGCCTTACCGTTGCCTGAACTGAAGACACAAGCGTCGGGACGTGCACCGAAAGCGGGCAGTGAAACGATTATCGCCGCGGCATTCGCGTCGTTGCTGGGTTGTGACGTGCAGGATGCCGATGCTGATTTCTTTGCGCTGGGCGGTCATTCGCTACTGGCAATGAAACTAGCAGCGCAGTTAAGTCGACAGTTTGCTCGTCAGGTGACGCCGGGGCAGGTGATGGTCGCGTCAACCGTCGCCAAACTGGCAACGATTATTGATGGTGAAGAGGACAGCTCCCGGCGCATGGGATTCGAAACCATTCTGCCGTTGCGTGAAGGTAATGGCCCGACGCTGTTTTGTTTCCATCCGGCGTCCGGTTTTGCCTGGCAGTTTAGCGTGCTCTCGCGTTATCTCGATCCACAATGGTCGATTATTGGCATTCAGTCGCCGCGCCCTCATGGACCCATGCAGACAGCGACAAACCTGGATGAAGTCTGCGAAGCGCATCTGGCAACGTTACTTGAGCAACAACCGCACGGCCCTTATTACCTGCTGGGGTATTCCCTTGGCGGTACGCTGGCGCAGGGTATTGCGGCGCGACTGCGTGCCCGTGGCGAACAGGTGGCATTTCTTGGCTTGCTGGATACCTGGCCGCCAGAAACGCAAAACTGGCAGGAAAAAGAAGCTAATGGTCTGGACCCGGAAGTGCTGGCGGAGATTAACCGCGAACGCGAGGCCTTCCTGGCAGCACAGCAGGGAAGTACTTCAACGGAGTTGTTTACCACCATTGAAGGCAACTACGCTGATGCTGTGCGCCTGCTGACGACTGCTCATAGCGTACCGTTTGACGGTAAAGCGACGCTGTTTGTTGCTGAACGCACACTTCAGGAAGGTATGAGTCCCGAACGCGCCTGGTCGCCGTGGATAGCGGAGCTGGATATCTATCGTCAGGATTGTGCGCATGTGGATATTATCTCTCCAGGGGCGTTTGAAAAAATTGGGCCGATTATTCGCGCAACGCTAAACAGGTAAATTAACATTATCTATTAACCCATAATTACAGGAAATAATTATGGGTTAATCATTTGTTTAATTTATAAGTTTGCTGGTTATTTCTCTTAAATAGAGTGAATGTTGCATTCATTGGAAGGAATTTACAAACTTCAGCTTCGGATAATTCTCACCAACTGGTAAAGTGAGCGCCGTGGAGATTTCCCCCTATTGGACTCATTTTCAGGTTATACCCCATGTCATCACTGAATATTAAACAGGGAAGTGACGCTCATTTTCCCGATTATCCTCTGGCGTCGCCCAGTAATAATGAAATTGATTTACTTAATCTAATCTCAGTTTTATGGCGGGCCAAAAAAACGGTCATGGCGGTCGTTTTTGCGTTTGCCTGCGCAGGCTTGCTGATCTCTTTCATCCTGCCGCAAAAATGGACCAGCGCGGCGGTTGTCACGCCTCCAGAACCTGTTCAGTGGCAAGAGTTGGAGAAAACATTCACTAAGCTTCGTGTGCTGGATCTGGATATCAAAATTGATCGTACAGAAGCATTTAACCTGTTTATCAAGAAGTTTCAGTCGGTTAGCTTGCTGGAAGAGTACCTGCGTTCATCACCTTATGTGATGGACCAATTAAAAGAGGCGAAAATCGATGAACTGGATTTGCATCGCGCTATTGTTGCATTGAGCGAAAAAATGAAAGCGGTTGATGACAATGCCAGTAAGAAAAAAGATGAACCGTCACTGTATACCTCCTGGACGCTAAGTTTTACCGCGCCAACCAGTAAAGAGGCGCAGACCGTTTTGAGCGGGTATATCGATTATATCTCTGCGTTGGTGGTGAAAGAGTCGATAGAAAACGTCCGTAATAAACTGGAGATCAAAACCCAGTTTGAAAAAGAAAAACTGGCTCAGGATCGCATTAAAACGAAAAATCAACTTGATGCAAACATTCAGCGCCTCAATTATTCACTCGACATTGCCAACGCGGCGGGAATTAAAAAGCCCGTATACAGTAATGGTCAGGCCGTTAAAGATGACCCCGATTTCTCTATTTCTCTCGGCGCAGACGGTATTGAACGCAAACTGGAAATTGAAAAAGCGGTCACTGACGTTGCGGAACTGAACGGTGAATTACGTAATCGTCAGTATCTTGTTGAGCAGTTAACAAAAGCAAATATCAACGATGTGAATTTTACGCCGTTTAAATATCAGTTAAGCCCGTCATTGCCAGTGAAAAAAGACGGTCCGGGTAAGGCGATTATTGTGATCCTTTCCGCGCTGATCGGCGGGATGGTGGCTTGTGGTAGCGTGTTATTGCGCTATGCGATGGCATCCAGAAAACAGGATGCCATGATGGCAGACCACTTAGTTTAACTATTTGCGGTTGAAGGTGCCGTTCGTCCGAGCGGCACCACAAGCGGCGTTCCGGCTACCGGATCGTCAATGATCATGCATCGCAGACCATAAATGCGCTCAATCAGTTCAGCAGTGACAATCTCCTTCGGCGCTCCCTGAGCAACAATTTTCCCTTCCCGCAATGCAATCAAATGGCTGGCGTAACGACAGGCCTGATTAAGATCGTGCAGCACCGCCGCCAGGGTATAGCCTTTCTCGCGGTTCAGTTCGCTTAACAGTTCCAGTAGATCAATCTGATGACTGATATCCAGCCAGGTCGTGGGTTCGTCGAGCAGCATAATTGCCGTTTCCTGGGCCAGCACCATCGCGATCCACGCGCGCTGGCGTTGTCCGCCAGAAAGGGTATCCACGCTTTGATCTGCCAGATGAGTTATTCCCGTGGCCTGCATCGCTTTCGTTACCGCTTCTTCATCCTCTTTGCGCCAGCGGGTAAACAGCGGTTGATGCGGATAACGTCCACGCGCCACCAGCTCCTGCACGGTGATATCGCCCGGCGTGGTAGCATTTTGCGCCAACAGACCAATCCGGCGTGCAACTTCTTTACTGGCGTAATGTTGAATGTGCTCGCCATCCAGCCAGACATGCCCGTGAGCAGGCGTCATCAGGCGGCTTAAGGTACGCAGTAACGTGGATTTACCACAGCCATTTGGTCCGATAATTGCCGTGAAGTGACCATCAGGAATTTCTACAGTCAGATTTTCCGCAACGGTATATTTGCCATATCCCAGGGTTAACTGTTCGCCGCGCAAACGGGCTACTGATTCGGTCATTTTTTGCGAGACTCCTGAATTAACAAGACGATAAGGTAAATACCGCCGAGGCTGACGGTAACGACGCCAACCGGAAGTTGATACGGCATAAACAGTTGTTGGGCGCAGAGATCGGCCGCCAGCAGTAACAGCGCTCCGCACAGCGCCGCCTGGGTCAGCCCCCAGCGAGCGGTGCCGCTAATGCGTCGGGCAATGTGCGGCGCGACTAAAGCAATAAAGGAAATCGGCCCGGCAAGCGCCGTTGCCGCAGCGGTAAGCACCACTGCAACCAGCATCATTAACAGACGCGAACGTTCGACGCTGACGCCCAGCGCGCAGGCGGTATCATCGCCCATCTCCAGCAAGCGCATTCGCCGCACCAGCAAGGTGGCGGCAATGAGCATCAATATAATGATGGGTGCGGAAGGCGAGGTTTTTGCCCACGTCAGGCCGTTGAGCGATCCGGCATTCCACAAACCCGCTGTTAGCGCCGTTTCTAAAGACGCTTTCAGCAACAGCCAGGTATTAAAGGCCACCAGCATGGCGCGAACACCGATACCGATAATAATCAACCGAAAGGTGTCGATGCCGTTACGCCAGGCGAGCAGCCAGACCAGAAGCGAAGTGACAATGCCGCCCACCATTGCTGACAGCGCGATAGCCGTCAGGTCCTGACCAAACAGCACCATCGCCACCAGCACGCCGCTCCACGCCCCGGTGTTAAAGCCCATTACGTCAGGGCTGCCGAGCGGGTTACGCATCAGCGACTGAAAAATCGCACCGCTGACGCCCAGTGCCGCGCCAATCAACAGCGCCATCAGCACGCGTGGTAAACGCCATTCGGTGACCACCATCGTCATACTGCGCGGCGCATCGCCCATCAGCGCGGCGAATACCTGCGAGGTTTCCAGCGTGACGGCACCGCTGCGTAATCCCCAGATACCTGCAACCACACAGGCGGAAATAAGCAGCAAACAGGTGATGAGTAATCGGCGAGAGACGTAAATCATGCACCACCTCGCGTTTTACGTCGCACGAGGAAGATCAGCACCGGTGCACCAATAAACGCACTGACCACAGAAACGCGCAACTCGCCGGGCACAATCACCCGCCCGATGATATCGGCAAACAGCAGCAGGGCAGGGGTGGCGAGTAGCGTGACGGGCAGCGACCAGCGATGATCGGCACCCACCAGCCAACGCGCCATATGCGGCATCATCAGGCCAATAAAGGCAATCGGGCCAACTACCGCTGTCGCACTACCACAAAGCACGGTAATCGCCAGCAGACCAATTAACTGTGTGCGCGCCACGCGACTGCCCAGCGCCGTCGCGGTGTCACTGCCGAGGCTCAAACTGTTCAGCGCGCGACTCAGTAATAGCGCAGTTGCTCCGGCGATCAGAACCGGGATCAGCACCACTTTTAAGGTATGTAGATTGCGAATATCCAGCGAACCGGCTTGCCAGAAACGCAGTTGATCGTAGACGTCAGGATTAAGCAGGGCGATGCCGCTGGTCAGTCCTTCCAGCACCGCCGCCAGCGCCACGCCCGCCAGGGTTAAACGCACCGGACTTAACTGCCCGCCGCCCTGACTGCCGGTAAAGGCAACAATCAATGAGGCCACCAGCGCCCCGGCGAAGGCCATCGCCAGTTGTTCCTGCGCGGATGAGTAACCAAACAGCGCCGCACCCAGCACAATGGCAAAGCTGGCTCCGGCATTCACGCCAAGCAAGCCGGGGTCGGCAAGTGGATTTCGGGTGAGGGTTTGCATCAACGCCCCGGCAAGGCCAAGCGCGCCGCCTGCAAGTAAACCGGCAAGGGTGCGCGGCAGTCGCGCGTCGAGCACGATGGTGCAGTCGGCGCTCTGGCAGGTGCCGGAGAGGGCCTCCAGCACTACGGAAGCGGGGAGTGATTTTGCCCCAATGAGCAGGCTTAATGCCGTCGCGATAATCAGTAATAACAGCAATCCGGGCACGGCAATGGCGCGTGTCACGGCAACAGAACCAGACATACGAACTTCCATGATAATGAAATTAATTATCGTTATCGATCTTATTTGGATATGTTAGCATGTGCAGCCTAAGAATAGGTATTTAAAATATTTGATGGCAAGGCATTGTAATGAATAAACAATCCTGGCTGCTTAACCTCAGCCTGTTGAAAACGCACCCGGCGTTTCGCGCAGTATTCCTCGCTCGTTTTATCTCAATTGTGTCTCTGGGTTTGCTCGGCGTCGCGGTGCCGGTGCAGATCCAGATGATGACGCATTCTACCTGGCAGGTGGGGCTTTCGGTGACGCTGACCGGCGGCGCGATGTTTGTTGGCCTGATGGTTGGCGGTGTGCTGGCGGATCGCTATGAGCGCAAAAAAGTGATTTTGCTGGCGCGCGGCACCTGTGGCATTGGCTTCATTGGACTGTGCCTTAATGCACTGCTGCCGGAGCCGTCATTGCTGGCAATCTATTTACTTGGTTTATGGGATGGTTTTTTCGCATCGCTTGGCGTTACGGCGCTATTGGCGGCGACACCAGCACTGGTAGGGCGTGAAAACTTAATGCAGGCCGGGGCGATCACCATGTTGACCGTGCGTCTGGGGTCGGTGATTTCGCCCATGATTGGCGGTTTATTGCTAGCGACCGGTGGCGTAGCCTGGAACTACGGGCTGGCGGCGGCGGGCACGTTTATTACCTTGCTACCGTTGTTAAGCCTTCCGGCGTTGCCACCGCCACCGCAGCCGCGTGAGCATCCGTTGAAATCATTACTGGCAGGATTTCGTTTTCTGCTTGCCAGCCCGCTGGTGGGCGGGATTGCGCTGCTGGGTGGTTTATTGACGATGGCGAGCGCGGTGCGGGTACTGTATCCGGCGCTGGCTGACAACTGGCAGATGTCAGCGGCACAGATTGGTTTTCTCTACGCGGCGATCCCGCTCGGCGCGGCTATTGGTGCGTTAACCAGCGGGAAGCTGGCACATAGTGCGCGACCAGGGTTATTGATGCTGCTCTCCACGCTGGGATCGTTCCTCGCCATTGGTCTGTTTGGCCTGATGCCGATGTGGATTTTAGGCGTGGTTTGTCTGGCGCTGTTCGGCTGGCTGAGCGCGGTTAGTTCGTTGCTGCAATATACAATGCTGCAAACGCAAACCCCGGAAGCGATGTTAGGGCGGATTAACGGTTTGTGGACGGCGCAGAACGTGACGGGCGATGCCATAGGCGCGGCGCTGCTGGGTGGTTTGGGCGCGATGATGACACCGGTTGCTTCCGCAAGCGCAAGCGGTTTTGGTTTGTTGATTATCGGCGTGTTGTTATTGCTGGTGCTGGTGGAGTTGCGACGTTTTCGCCAGACGCCGCCGCAGGTGACAGCGTCTGACAGTTAATGCTTAAAACAGCGCCTTAAGTCGTTCCAGCACTTGCGTGGCGCTGTAGTAATCCAGACGGAACGTCTCGGTTCCCAGCGCATAAACCTGCTTGTTTTGTACTGCGGGAAGGTGCGCGAGCAGTGGATTGGCATAAATCGCATCGGCATCTTTCTGATCACCGGCGAACAGGAATAGTGACTCGCCATTTAACCCAGCAGCCAGATTTTCCCCACCAAGCTGAATGATGTCATGGCGTTTGCCCTGGCTTTGGCTGGCGTTTAACCCTGCGGGCAACTTCGCCAGCGTAAAGCCGAGTTGTTCCAGCATCTGCCCTTGTGCTGATTCCGGCGTCCAGAGATTGGCACTGTGTGCAGCGGCGGTATAGACAATGGCAGTGACCGGCTGCGGCGGTAATTTGATTTGCTCTTTCGCCGCTGCCAGTTGCTTATCAAACTGTGCAATCCGCTCTGCCGCTTGTTTCTCATGCCCGGTAATTTCGCCAAGCTGCGTTAACAGCGACTGCCAGCTTTTGTCGTCGTAATTGATGATTAATGTCGGGGCGATGGTGGAAAGCTGATCATACAGTGCCAGCGCCGAATCCCCGCCGGTTGCGCTAATTAAAATCAGATCCGGCATTTGCGCGGCAACGGCTTCGGCGCTCGGTTCGCCGATATAGAGCCGTTGCAGTTTGCGTTCTTTCGCCACCTTGCTCCACTGGCGTAAAAAGCCCTGGTCATCCGCGACGCGGTTATTCGGCGTGGTCGCGCCGCTGGCGATCACCGGAGCATCAATCGCCAGCAGTGAGCCGGTCAGGGTGACGCTGGTGGAAACAATACGCTGCGGCTGGCTTTCCAGTGTATGTGTGCCACGGCTGTCAGTAATCTGACGCGGCCAGTCAGCGGCCTGAACTGCGGCTATTCCTGAAAGTAAAAGTCCTGTTAATAGAAGGGCGTTGCGGTAGAGCGGGGCGAGTCTCACAAATCAGCTTCCTGTTATTAATAAGGTTAAGGGCGTAATGACAAATTCGACAAAGCGCACAATCCGTCCCCTCGCCCCTTTGGGGAGAGGGTTAGGGTGAGGGGAACAGCCAGCACTGGTGCGAACATTAACCCTCACCCCAGCCCTCACCCTGGAAGGGAGAGGGGGCAGAACGGCGCAGGACATCACATTGCGCTTATGCGAATCCATCAATAATGCTTCTCATTTTCATTGTAACCACAACCAGATGCAACCCCGAGTTGCAGATTGCGTTACCTCAAGAGTTGACATAGTGCGCGTTTGCTTTTAGGTTAGCGACCGAAAATATAAATGATAATCATTATTAAAGCCTTTATCATTTTGTGGAGGATGATATGGATACGTCACTGGCTGAGGAAGTACAGCAGACCATGGCAACACTTGCGCCCAATCGCTTTTTCTTTATGTCGCCGTACCGCAGTTTTACGACGTCAGGATGTTTCGCCCGCTTCGATGAACCGGCTGTGAACGGGGATTCGCCCGACAGTCCCTTCCAGCAAAAACTCGCCGCGCTGTTTGCCGATGCCAAAGCGCAGGGCATCAAAAATCCGGTGATGGTCGGGGCGATTCCCTTCGATCCACGTCAGCCTTCGTCGCTGTATATTCCCGAATCCTGGCAGTCGTTCTCCCGCCAGGAAAAACAGACCTCAGCCCGCCGTTTTACCCGCAGCCAGTCGCTGAACGTGGTGGAACGCCAGGCAATTCCTGAACAAACCACGTTTGAACAGATGGTTGCCCGCGCCGCCGCACTTACCGCCACGCCGCAGGTCGACAAAGTGGTGTTGTCACGATTGATTGATATCACCACTGACGCCGCCATTGATAGTGGCGTATTGCTGGAACGGTTGATTGCGCAAAACCCGGTTAGTTACAACTTCCATGTCCCGCTGGCTGATGGTGGCGTCCTGCTGGGGGCCAGCCCGGAACTGCTGCTACGTAAAGACGGCGAGCGTTTTAGCTCCATTCCGTTAGCCGGTTCCGCGCGTCGTCAGCCGGATGAAGTGCTCGATCGCGAAGCGGGTAATCGTCTGCTGGCGTCAGAAAAAGATCGCCATGAACATGAACTGGTGACTCAGGCGATGAAAGAGGTACTGCGCGAACGCAGTAGTGAGTTACACGTTCCCTCCTCTCCACAATTGATTACCACGCCGACGCTGTGGCATCTCGCAACTCCCTTTGAAGGTAAAGCGAATTCGCAAGAAAACGCACTGACTCTGGCCTGTCTGCTGCATCCAACCCCCGCGCTGAGCGGTTTCCCGCATCAGGCCGCGACCCAGGTTATTGCTGAACTGGAGCCATTCGACCGCGAACTGTTTGGCGGCATTGTGGGTTGGTGTGACAGCGAAGGTAACGGCGAATGGGTGGTGACCATCCGCTGCGCGAAGCTGCGGGAAAATCAGGTGCGTCTGTTTGCCGGAGCGGGGATTGTGCCTGCGTCGTCACCGTTGGGTGAGTGGCGCGAAACAGGCGTCAAACTTTCTACCATGTTGAACGTTTTTGGATTGCATTAAGGAGCGAGGATGAGCATTCCATTCACCCGCTGGCCGGAAGAGTTTGCCCGTCGCTATCGGGAAAAAGGCTACTGGCAGGATTTGCCGCTGACCGACATTCTGACTCGCCACGCTGCGAGTGACAGCATCGCGGTTATCGACGGCGAGCGACAGTTGAGTTACCGGGAGCTGAATCAGGCGGCGGATAACCTCGCGTGTAGTTTACGCCGTCAGGGCATTAAACCTGGTGAAACCGCGCTGGTACAACTGGGTAACGTCGCTGAATTGTATATTACCTTTTTCGCGCTGCTGAAACTGGGCGTTGCGCCGGTGCTGGCGCTGTTCAGCCATCAGCGTAGTGAACTGAACGCCTATGCCAGCCAGATTGAACCCGCATTGCTGATTGCCGATCGCCAACATGCGCTGTTTAGCGGGGATGATTTCCTCAATACTTTCGTCACAGAACATTCCTCCATTCGCGTGGTGCAACTGCACAACGACAGCGGTGAGCATAACTTGCAGGATGCGATTAACCATCCGGCTGAGGATTTTACTGCCACGCCATCACCTGCTGATGAAGTGGCCTATTTCCAGCTTTCCGGCGGCACCACCGGCACACCGAAACTGATCCCGCGCACTCATAACGACTACTACTACAGCGTGCGTCGTAGCGTCGAGATTTGTCAGTTCACACAACAGACACGCTACCTGTGCGCGATCCCGGCGGCTCATAACTACGCCATGAGTTCGCCGGGATCGCTGGGCGTCTTTCTTGCCGGAGGAACGGTTGTTCTGGCGGCCGATCCCAGCGCCACGCTTTGCTTCCCATTGATTGAAAAACATCAGGTGAACGTCACCGCGCTGGTGCCACCGGCAGTCAGCCTGTGGTTGCAGGCGCTGACCGAAGGTGAAAGCCGGGCGCAGCTTGCCTCGCTGAAACTGTTACAGGTCGGCGGCGCACGTCTTTCTGCCACCCTTGCGGCGCGTATTCCCGCTGAGATTGGCTGCCAGTTGCAGCAGGTGTTTGGCATGGCGGAAGGGCTGGTGAACTACACCCGTCTTGATGATAGCGCGGAGAAAATTATCCATACCCAGGGTTACCCAATGTGTCCGGACGATGAAGTGTGGGTTGCCGATGCCGAAGGAAATCCACTGCCGCAAGGGGAAGTTGGACGCCTGATGACGCGCGGGCCGTACACCTTCCGCGGTTATTACAAAAGTCCGCAGCACAATGCCAGTGCCTTTGATGCCAACGGTTTTTACTGTTCCGGCGATCTGATCTCTATTGATCCAGAGGGGTACATCACCGTGCAGGGGCGCGAGAAAGATCAGATCAACCGTGGCGGTGAGAAGATCGCTGCCGAAGAGATCGAAAACCTGCTGCTGCGCCACCCGGCGGTGATCTACGCCGCACTGGTGAGCATGGAAGATGAGCTGATGGGCGAAAAAAGCTGCGCTTATCTGGTGGTAAAAGAGCCGCTGCGCGCGGTGCAGGTGCGTCGTTTCCTGCGTGAACAGGGTATTGCCGAATTTAAATTACCGGATCGCGTGGAGTGTGTAGATTCACTTCCGCTGACGGCGGTCGGGAAAGTCGATAAAAAACAATTACGTCAGTGGCTGGCGTCACGCGCATCAGCCTGAAGGAGAGAACACGATGGCTATTCCAAAATTACAGGCTTACGCACTGCCGGAGTCTCACGATATCCCTAAGAATAAAGTTGACTGGGCCTTTGAACCGCAACGTGCCGCGTTGTTAATCCATGATATGCAGGACTATTTTGTCAGCTTCTGGGGCGAGAACTGCCCGATGATGGAGCAGGTGATCGCGAATATTGCTGCGCTGCGCGACTACTGCAAACAGCACAATATTCCGGTTTATTACACCGCCCAGCCGAAAGAGCAGAGCGATGAAGATCGGGCGCTGTTGAATGATATGTGGGGGCCGGGCCTGACCCGTTCGCCGGAACAGCAAAAGGTGGTGGATCGCCTGACGCCAGATGCCGACGACACGGTGCTGGTGAAGTGGCGCTACAGCGCGTTTCATCGTTCTCCGCTGGAGCAAATGCTCAAAGAGAGTGGACGTAACCAGCTGATTATTACCGGGGTATATGCCCACATTGGCTGTATGACCACCGCAACCGACGCATTTATGCGCGATATTAAACCGTTTATGGTGGCGGATGCGCTGGCCGATTTCAGCCGTGACGAGCATTTGATGTCGCTGAAATATGTGGCCGGGCGGTCTGGCCGGGTGGTGATGACTGAAGAATTACTGCCAGCACCTGTCCCCGCCAGCAAAGCGGCGCTGCGTGAGGTTATCCTGCCGTTGCTGGACGAGTCCGATGAACCGTTCGATGACGACAACCTGATCGACTACGGTCTGGATTCGGTGCGCATGATGGCGCTGGCGGCGCGCTGGCGCAAAGTGCATGGTGATATCGACTTTGTCATGCTGGCGAAAAACCCGACCATCGACGCCTGGTGGAAGCTACTCTCCCGCGAGGTGAAATAATGGATTTCAGCGGTAAAAATGTCTGGGTAACCGGCGCAGGTAAAGGTATCGGCTACGCCACGGCGCTGGCGTTTGTTGAGGCGGGAGCGAAAGTTACCGGTTTTGATCAAGCGTTCGCTCAGGAGCAATATCCCTTTGCGACCGAAGTGATGGATGTTGCCGATGCTGCGCAGGTCGCGCAGGTATGTCAGCGACTGTTAGCTGAAACGGAGCGACTGGACGTGCTGGTCAATGCGGCGGGAATTTTGCGCATGGGCGCGACCGATCAGCTCAGTAAAGAGGACTGGCAGCAGACTTTTGCGGTTAACGTCGGCGGTGCGTTTAACCTGTTCCAGCAAACCATGAACCAGTTTCGCCGTCAGCGGGGCGGGGCGATTGTCACTGTGGCGTCCGACGCCGCGCACACGCCGCGTATTGGCATGAGTGCTTATGGCGCATCGAAAGCGGCGCTGAAAAGCCTGGCGTTGAGCGTCGGGCTGGAACTGGCGGGTAGCGGCGTGCGCTGTAATGTGGTTTCGCCTGGCTCCACCGACACCGATATGCAACGCACGCTGTGGGTGAGCGATGACGCCGAAGAACAGCGTATTCGCGGCTTTGGCGAGCAGTTTAAACTCGGCATTCCGCTGGGGAAAATCGCCCGTCCACAAGAGATCGCCAACACGATTTTGTTCCTCGCCTCTGACCTCGCCAGCCATATCACCCTACAGGATATTGTGGTCGATGGCGGCTCAACGCTGGGGGCATAAGCATGATCTGGAAACGCCATTTAACGCTCGACGAACTGAACGCCACCAGCGATAACACAATGGTGGCGCATCTGGGAATTGTGTATACCCGTCTGGGAGATGATGTGCTGGAAGCCGAAATGCCGGTTGATACCCGTACTCATCAGCCGTTTGGCCTGCTGCATGGCGGCGCGTCAGCGGCGCTGGCTGAAACGCTGGGATCGATGGCCGGATTTATGATGACCCGTGACGGGCAGTGTGTGGTGGGTACGGAACTTAACGCCACCCATCATCGCCCGGTGTCTGAAGGCAAGGTACGCGGCGTCTGCCAGCCGCTGCATCTTGGGCGGCAAAATCAGAGCTGGGAAATCGTCGTTTTCGATGAACAGGGGCGGCGTTGCTGCACTTGTCGGCTGGGTACGGCAGTTTTGGGATGAGCCCGACAGAATTAAATGAGATTGCAGGAAAACTCGGTTAACGGAGTGATCGAGTTAACATTGTTAAGTTAAATATTGGTTTCAACTCCGATTTACATGGTTACCGTGTTGTTAAATCGTACAAAGATGTTATAGAAACAAAATGTAACATATCTATGGACACGCACACGGATAACAACTATGAACAAATCAGGGAAATACCTCGTCTGGACAGTGCTCTCTGTAATGGGAGCATTTGCTCTGGGATACATTGCTTTAAATCGTGGGGAACAGATCAACGCGCTGTGGATTGTGGTGGCGTCGGTCTGTATCTATCTGATCGCTTACCGTTTTTATGGGCTGTATATCGCCAAAAATGTGCTGGCGGTTGACCCGACGCGTATGACGCCAGCGGTGCGCCATAACGACGGGCTGGACTATGTGCCGACGGACAAGAAAGTGCTGTTTGGTCACCATTTTGCGGCCATTGCCGGAGCAGGTCCGTTGGTTGGGCCGGTACTGGCGGCGCAAATGGGTTACCTGCCAGGGATGATCTGGCTGCTCGCCGGGGTGGTTCTCGCCGGTGCGGTGCAGGATTTCATGGTGCTGTTTGTTTCTACGCGCCGTGACGGTCGATCGCTGGGTGAGCTGGTCAAAGAAGAGATGGGGCCAACCGCCGGGGTGATAGCGCTGGTGGCCTGCTTTATGATCATGGTCATTATCCTTGCAGTACTGGCGATGATCGTGGTGAAAGCCCTGACTCATAGCCCGTGGGGAACGTATACCGTTGCGTTCACCATTCCGCTGGCGCTGTTTATGGGGATCTACCTGCGCTATCTGCGTCCGGGGCGTATTGGTGAAGTGTCGGTCATCGGTCTGGTATTCCTGATTTTCGCCATTATCTCTGGCGGCTGGGTGGCAGAAAGTCCGACCTGGGCACCGTACTTTGACTTTACCGGCGTGCAGCTGACCTGGATGCTGGTGGGTTACGGTTTTGTGGCGGCGGTGCTGCCGGTGTGGTTGCTGCTGGCCCCGCGTGACTACCTCTCTACCTTCCTGAAAATCGGGACGATCGTCGGTCTGGCGGTAGGCATTTTGATTATGCGCCCGACGCTGACCATGCCTGCGCTGACCAAATTTGTCGATGGCACTGGCCCGGTATGGACCGGTAACCTGTTCCCGTTCCTGTTTATCACCATCGCCTGTGGCGCGGTGTCTGGCTTCCATGCGCTGATCTCTTCCGGCACCACGCCGAAGATGCTGGCGAACGAAGGGCAGGCTTGTTTTATCGGCTACGGTGGAATGTTGATGGAATCCTTCGTGGCGATTATGGCGCTGGTTTCCGCCTGTATCATCGATCCGGGCGTTTACTTTGCCATGAACAGCCCAATGGCGGTGCTGGCTCCGGCAGGGACGGCGGATGTGGTCGCTTCTGCCGCGCAGGTGGTGAGTAGCTGGGGCTTTAGCATTACACCAGATACGCTCAACCAGATTGCCAGCGAAGTGGGTGAACAGTCGATCATTTCCCGTGCGGGCGGTGCGCCGACGTTGGCGGTGGGGATGGCTTACATCCTGCACGGTGCGCTGGGTGGTATGATGGATGTGGCGTTCTGGTATCACTTCGCCATTCTGTTTGAAGCTCTGTTTATTCTGACGGCGGTAGATGCGGGTACGCGTGCTGCGCGCTTTATGTTGCAGGATCTGCTGGGCGTGGTGTCTCCTGGCCTGAAGCGGACCGATTCACTGCCTGCTAACCTGCTGGCAACGGCGCTGTGCGTACTGGCGTGGGGCTACTTCCTCCATCAGGGCGTGGTCGATCCGCTGGGCGGTATTAACACTCTGTGGCCGCTGTTTGGTATTGCCAACCAGATGCTGGCAGGGATGGCGCTGATGCTCTGTGCCGTGGTGTTGTTCAAGATGAAACGTCAACGTTACGCCTGGGTGGCGCTGGTACCAACGGCCTGGCTACTGATTTGTACCCTGACCGCAGGCTGGCAGAAAGCGTTTAGCCCGGATGCGAAAGTCGGCTTCCTGGCCATTGCTAACAAGTTCCAGGCAATGATCGACAGCGGCAATATTCCGTCGCAGTATACTGAGTCACAGCTGGCGCAACTGGTGTTCAACAACCGTCTGGATGCCGGGTTAACCATCTTCTTTATGGTGGTCGTGGTGGTTCTGGCACTGTTCTCGATTAAGACGGCACTTGCGGCATTGAAAGAGCCGAAGCCAACGGCGAAAGAAACGCCGTATGAGCCAATGCCGGAAAATGTTGAGGAGATCGTAGCGCAGGCGAAAGGTGCGCACTAAAGTCAGAGTGAGGGGGGATGTTGGCGAATGTTGGCATAGTGCCGAGGGTTCCCCCTCACCCTAACCCTCTCCCCGATGGGGCGAGGGGACTGACCGAGTGCGTTGATAGCATTTGTAGGCCGGATAAAGCGTTCACGCCGCATCCGGCACTCTTTCAGCAACATGGTTAGCGGAGGCCAAGATGTTTGATTCACTGGCAAAAGCCGGAAAATATTTAGGTCAGGCGGCGAAGCTGATGATTGGTATGCCTGATTACGACAACTATGTCGAACATATGCGGGTTAACCATCCCGATCAAACGCCGATGACCTACGAGGAGTTTTTCCGTGAGCGGCAGGACGCGCGCTACGGTGGAAAAGGCGGCGCGCGCTGCTGCTAAATTTGCACGTCAGGCTTTAAACGATTCCACTTTTTCGAACGCTGCACGCAACGTATCTGGTGTCAGCGTGACTGGCAGGTAATGAATGGACTCCACCGGGCGCAAGGTGTGGGCAATCACTTTGTCGATCTCCGCCTGATTATTGATATCCACTTCCAGCTCCGCCAGCGTAGTCGGCAGATGAAAACGCTGATACGCCCCGGTTAATTGCGCCAGCACATCATCCTGACCCAGCAAGGCGCTTTGCACCAGAATTCCGTAAGCGACTTTGGTGCCGTGGAGAAATTTCTCGGTTTGCGGCAGGACAGTCAGACCGTTATGCACGGCATGGGCCGCAGCCACACGCGTAAAACGATCGCCCAGACCACCGACCATTCCACCCCCGGCGATAATCGCATCCACCACATCGCAAAATGATTGCGTTAACTGCTGATTTTGCTGATCGGCAAGTGCCTGTTCGCTACTGTTTAACAAGACGTCGCGAATGGCCTGCGCATTATTGATCCCCAGCCGCACGGTTAGCGGCAACGTTTCTGGTTGCGGAGCCAGCACCACCGCTTCATACCATTTCGCCAGCGTGTCACCGATCCCCGCCAGCAGATATTGTTGCGGTGCATTGAGGATAATCTCCGGTTCCACCAGCACCATAAAATTGGCGTCGTCGAAAATCTCATAATGCAGCGCCTGTCCGGCATCGTTATACCAGACGGAGAGCGGTGTCCAGGCTGCGCAGGTGGCGGCGATCGTCGGAGCGGCAACAAATGGCAGACCGAGACGGCGGGCGAGGGCTTTCGCGGTGTCGAGCAGTGCGCCGCCGCCGACGCCAATCACCACGCTGCGATCGTCACCGGACTCAGCCGCCAGTTGCTGTACATCGCTTTCGCTGCAATGACCACGAAACAAAATATGCTTTGCCCCTGGAAGTCCAAACGCTGGCGGAAGTTTGGTTTGCGCCGCAGCAATGGCGCGTTTGCCGTAGATCCACACCGCGCGAGAAAGTTGTTCATCAGTGAAAAAATCGTTCAGGTGATTGAAACTTCCTGGATGTGAAAAGTAGTTAGCCGGGCCGACGACCACGCGGATAGGATTGTGAGGCATGTTGTGTTGTCCTTATTGTTTTATTTAGACATCTAAACGTCTTGATTGCCAAATACTAGCATCGTGTTATAGTGCCTTCAACACGCAACTTCGTCAGGTACAATAAAAATGACAAATAACCCTCTGATTCCACAAAGCAAACTTCCACAACTTGGCACCACTATTTTCACCCAGATGAGCGCGCTGGCGCAGCAACACCAGGCGATTAACCTGTCGCAAGGCTTTCCTGATTTTGATGGTCCGCGCTATTTACAGGAGCGGCTGGCGTACCACGTTGCCCAGGGGGCAAACCAATACGCGCCCATGACCGGCGTGCAGGCCTTGCGCGAGGCGATTGCTCAGAAAACGGAACGTTTGTATGGCTATCAACCAGATGCCGATAGCGATATCACCGTAACGGCAGGGGCGACGGAAGCGTTATACGCGGCGATTACCGCACTGGTGCGCAATGGCGATGAAGTGATTTGTTTTGATCCCAGCTATGACAGTTACTCCCCCGCCATCGCGCTTTCTGGGGGAATAGTGAAGCGTATGGCACTGCAACCACCGCATTTTCGCGTTGACTGGCAGGAATTTGCCGCATTATTAAGCGAGCGCACCAGACTGGTGATCCTCAACACTCCGCATAACCCCAGTGCAACTATCTGGCAGCAGGCTGATTTCGCCGCTTTGTGGCAGGCGATCGCCGGGCACGAGATTTTTGTCATTAGCGATGAAGTCTACGAGCACATCAACTTTTCACAACAGGGCCATGCCAGTGTGCTGGCGCATCCGCAGCTGCGTGAGCGGGCAGTGGCGGTTTCTTCATTTGGCAAGACCTATCATATGACCGGCTGGAAAGTGGGTTATTGTGTTGCGCCAGCGCCCATCAGCGCCGAAATTCGCAAGGTACATCAGTATCTGACCTTTTCGGTGAATACCCCGGCACAGCTGGCGCTTGCTGATATGCTACGTGCAGAACCTGAGCATTATCTTGCGTTACCGGACTTTTATCGCCAGAAGCGCGATATTCTGGTGAATGCTTTAAATGAAAGCCGGCTGGAGATTTTACCGTGTGAAGGTACATACTTTTTGCTGGTGGATTACAGCGAGGTTTCTACCCTGGATGATGTTGAGTTTTGCCAGTGGCTGACGCAGGAGCACGGCGTAGCGGCGATTCCGCTGTCGGTGTTTTGCGCCGATCCCTTCCCACATAAACTGATTCGTCTCTGTTTTGCCAAGAAGGAATCGACGTTGCTGGCAGCAGCTGAACGCCTGCGCCAGCTTTAGTTATTTAACCGTCCAGGCGCGGGAATATTGACGGTCGGCAAACAGCTCTTGCAGGCCGTTAATTTGCTTCAGGCGCAGCACTTCGTCGCTGTCCATTCCCAGCTCTTTGCCAATTTTATTATCGTCCCATCCCAACTGGCTAAGTTCACGGACGATTTCCGACATGGCGGTGATTTGATGGCGTCCACGAGCGCGATTATGACGAATAGTCGCGGCGATGCGTTGATTACGCGTACCTTCCAGACAGGTCACCGGCAAATAACCTTTTAAGCGTAATTTTAATGATGATGAGCCTTTACCAATTTCATGGCGGTGAAAACCATCCACGATTTCCAGGGCATTTTTATCCGTATGCGTGACCACAATGGGTTGGGTAAAACCATCTATTTCAATGGATTTTTTCAGCAGTTTTTTTTCGGGTGGTGCCACGTTGTTTGGGTTGTAATCATTAGGCATAAGTTGGCTGTTTTTAACCCACAGAACGCAATCCACTGGCTCTTCACGAAAGGGGCTAACCTGATGGATCGCCATGCGGATTTCATTAATCGCTTTGATGCGATCATCTTCCGGCAAGCTGGCGAGAAATTGCGTTAAATCCTGCGTTAATCGTTGTTGCATAGTATCCCCCATTCCTGACGTTTTCCTTTTATCCGTTCGTTATAACGCTGATAGTTCTTCGCTTTCGTAGGACTAAATGATAATGCTCGACACCAGTAATCGTTATTGAGTAAAACTTTGCATATCCGCCGCCAGGAGGGGATATCTTTCGCGCCAATGTCCCCTTGCTGGGTTTGTGGAACCTCGATGCCTTTTTTCTGATACCAGTGCAAATAAATGGCGATTTTATTGCGGTAATGCTCAGCTGTTTTTTCCGGCATGCTATTGAGCAGCAATAATGCATATTCTTGCCAGTCTAAATGTTCTGGCTTGAGGATTTTCCGATGCCCATAGAAATGATTGTCATGTCCGGCGTAAATGCCGCCACTTTTTACCCCGCTGACTCGTGCGCACATAGCTGCCCAGCGATCCGGTTCGATAACGTGATAGAGCCATAATCCTTGTCGTTGCTCCGGGCCAAAAGGTTCGCAAATTCGCATATGACGCAGAGGAACGCCTGCCTGATACATTAGGTTATACAGTGGGTTGCAGAGACTTTGATGATTTGCATACCAGGTCCAGATATCAGCCACTTTCCAGTCGTAAATGGGGTAAATGTACCAGCTATGACCGCCTGGTGCGGCCGTAGTCCATGGTTTATCGTCGGCAAAACGTTGTTTATTTAAACTGGCGATGGCGACAAAACGGTTGTAGGACTCATCCGCACGGATGCCGATCATCATCGCCGCCGGACGTTTTTGTGAAAACCATTCGGCAAACTCACGTACAAATTGTTCGAAGGTCATGCCAGGCTGGTAAAAGCAGAAAAAGTCAGGATCGGTTATCGCATCTTGCGGGGGCTGACGCACCCATTCGACATCAGGTTCCCAGCACTGCCATTCGGGTTGGAATTGTGAAAGGGAATTTTGCGTCGTAAGCGGGAGCGCAACCCAGTAAAACTCTTCGATGACATCGGTGTACAACTCGCGCAGGGACTGAACATAGTTAATGGTGCAAGAGAATTGCGCCTCCCAGTCGATAAACAAAACGCAGATTTTTTTGCCCATTTGTCGGGCAAGTTCGGCTGTCAGATGCAGCATTAAACCAGAGTCTTTGCCGCCAGAAAATGAGACACAAACGCGGGGTAGGGTGTTGAGTGTCCAGGTAATACGCTCTCGTGCAGCTTCCAGAATATTGAGCGGAAGAGGAATTTTATAAATAGACATCTGAAGACGCTCTCTGAACGTTACAGGGTGATCAGTGAGATAAGTCTGTTAATTATAAAGTAAACACTGCAAAGCAGAGTGTTTTATTTTTCATTCGCGCTGTGAATAAATAGATGAAAGTTATAGTAGCTGTCTGTAGTTATATATCAAAAACTCTCATTTAGACGGTCAATAAATCGGGAGAACACCAAATTATTTAAAGAAGATTTATTATAGGAAATGTAAAGCTTTATTGAAGGTAACGGATGTTCTAGTTTTATCTCTTTTAAATTAAGAAAGTCACGGTAGGAATTATAAAGTTCATAGGGGACTATTCCCAGTAAATCTGTAACTGCAATGCTATTAATGATTGTCAGCAAAGAGGAACCACGAAATGAAATTTTGCGATTCATAAACTTCTCGTCTATTTCCATTTGAATATCATCAACTCCTGCTGATTTGGATATTAATTGGGTGAACTCTTCTGCCATAATTTGTTCATAAGTGCTATTGTCAGTAATTCGCGGATGCTTATTACTACAAATTAGAGTATTGCGAATTGTATGCAATGGCATGCAAATGACGGAACGGCTGATCACTGGCATTTGGGTGATCACCAGATCGGCTTTGCGGTGAACCAACAGTTCTTCAGCATTCTCTGCTGACATGAGGATATCATGGCACTCAATCTCGACAGAGGCATCTTGCCGTAGGCAGCGGATCAGCATACTATTATTAGAGCAAGAAATGAGCTGAGGGCCGTAAATAATAAAGTTTTTCTTTAGTTCGGACTTATTGACTATATTAATTGTTTGTTCAAGGCCTTTGAGGTTTTTCTCAAGATGGTGATGCAGATTCAACCCTGTTGTCGTCGGCGCGATACCTTTTCCTGAGCGAATGAATAAAGGGTCATTAAATTGCGCACGTAAGCGTTGTAACGACTGGCTCACGGCTGATGGGGTGATATATAGTGATTCAGCAGCTTTGCTAATGCTTAAATGCTGGTAAATACACTCAAATATGACAAGAAGGTTTAAGTCGAACTTTTTCAAGTCGTAGAGATTGGCCATACACTACTCCGGTTATATTTTTCTTCCATGGTATATTCACTTAATCAATGTTTTTTGCGTATATATTTTTATTGATTATATTTTTTTGCTTAACTCAGGATTAAGTTTTTCTAAAATAGCATAGCCACTTAGGGCAGAGCGAGCAATTCATGCTTTTTTAGGATGGTTGAAAAGCAGGGATGTATTTCAACCATCCATGAATTATCTTTTATTTATTCCCCATAATGATATTAAGCGTTTTCTGATCGGGCAACCCCACGGCCTGTTGCAGCGTATTTTCCTTACTCATGTAATAGATCGCTGGTGTGACATTTGCCCCCAGATCGTCCATGAGTTTCTCGTTGGCGCTTAACACTTTCATTTGTTCTATACTTACGTTTGCAGGCACGTTTAGCTTAAGCTTGCCACCAGAGGATTCATATTCTTGCCAGGTTTTTGCGGGATCTTTGGAGGCAAGAATTGCCGCTGCTGTCGCCGGGCTTTCTGGCTTGATAACCCCAACCAACAATGTTCTTAATTGCACTTTGCCAGAATCTACCCACGGGCGCGCCTGCTGCCAGAACTGTTTACAATATGGGCAGAACGGATCGGCGAACACGTAGACAATGACCGGCGCATCTTTTTTACCGTCGAGGAGCCAGTGGGATTGTTCCATCCGTTGCCACATTTCGCGTCCGGCTGGTGCGTAAATTTCTTTTTCGATAAGTGTGTTACTCAGGTTTTCACCTTTCTCGTTGTACATGTAACCAGAGATAGCGTGCTTACCATCGGGAGTCAGGTAGATGGTGACGCCCATATCCTGATACTTTCCGAGATAACCTTTCATTCCTCCGGGGGCATCGAACGTTTTGATGATTGTAATGCCCTGTTTTTCAATCGCTTTTACTGGGGAAGGAAGTTCCTCTGCGAAGGCGATTGCAGGAAGCAGAGCCAGTAAAAGTATCTTTTTTAACATTAATTTGTCCTTTTCAGTCAGTGCAAAAGTCGAGTAAAAGGCATAACCTATCACTGTCATAGGTAAGAGCTTAGATCAGGTGATTGCCCTTTGTTTATGAGGGTGTTGTAATCCATGTCGTTGTTGCATTTGTAAGGGCAACACCTCAGCCTGCAGGCAGGCGCTGAAGATACCAAAGGGTAGTTCAGATTACACGGTCACCTGGAAAGGGGGCCATTTTACTTTTTATCGCCGCTGGCGGTGCAAAGTTCACAAAGTTGTCTTACGAAGGTTGTAAGGTAAAACTTATCGATTTGATAATGGAAACGCATTAGCCGAATCGGCAAAAATTGGTTACCTTACATCTCATCGAAAACACGGAGGAAGTATAGATGTCCTTGATTAACACCAAAATTAAACCTTTTAAAAACCAGGCATTCAAAAACGGCGAATTCATCGAAATCACCGAAAAAGATACCGAAGGCCGCTGGAGCGTCTTCTTCTTCTACCCGGCTGACTTTACTTTCGTATGCCCGACCGAACTGGGTGACGTTGCTGACCACTACGAAGAACTGCAGAAACTGGGCGTAGACGTATACGCAGTATCTACCGATACTCACTTCACCCACAAAGCATGGCACAGCAGCTCTGAAACCATCGCTAAAATCAAATATGCGATGATCGGCGACCCGACTGGCGCCCTGACCCGTAACTTCGACAACATGCGTGAAGATGAAGGTCTGGCTGATCGTGCGACCTTCGTTGTTGACCCGCAGGGTATCATCCAGGCAATCGAAGTTACCGCTGAAGGCATTGGCCGTGACGCGTCTGACCTGCTGCGTAAAATCAAAGCAGCACAGTACGTAGCTTCTCACCCAGGTGAAGTTTGCCCGGCTAAATGGAAAGAAGGTGAAGCAACTCTGGCTCCGTCTCTGGACCTGGTTGGTAAAATCTAAGTTCCGCAATCGCGTAATTAATCGGGTGCTGCGGCACCCGATTTTCTTCCCCGCACCATGATGCAAGCTGCATCCAGGTAGCCGCAGAGGCCGCTTGCATGATGATGTTTAAAGCCCAGGAGATAAACATGCTCGACACAAATATGAAAACTCAACTCAAGGCTTACCTTGAGAAATTGACCAAGCCTGTTGAGTTAATTGCCACGCTGGATGACAGCGCTAAATCGGCAGAAATCAAGGAACTGTTGGCTGAAATCGCAGAACTGTCAGACAAAGTCACCTTTAAAGAAGATAACAGCTTGCCGGTGCGTAAGCCGTCTTTCCTGATCACCAACCCAGGTTCCAACCAGGGGCCACGTTTTGCAGGCTCCCCGCTGGGCCACGAGTTCACCTCGCTGGTACTGGCGTTGCTGTGGACCGGTGGTCATCCGTCGAAAGAAGCGCAGTCTCTGCTGGAGCAGATTCGCCATATTGACGGTGATTTTGAATTCGAAACCTATTACTCGCTCTCTTGCCACAACTGCCCGGACGTGGTGCAGGCGCTGAACCTGATGAGCGTACTGAACCCGCGCATCAAGCACACTGCAATTGACGGCGGCACCTTCCAGAACGAAATCACCGATCGCAACGTGATGGGCGTTCCGGCAGTGTTCGTAAACGGGAAAGAGTTTGGTCAGGGCCGCATGACGTTGACTGAAATCGTTGCCAAAATTGATACTGGCGCGGAAAAACGTGCGGCAGAAGAGCTGAACAAGCGTGATGCTTATGACGTATTAATCGTCGGTTCCGGCCCGGCGGGTGCAGCGGCAGCAATTTACTCCGCACGTAAAGGCATCCGTACCGGTCTGATGGGCGAACGTTTTGGTGGTCAGATCCTCGATACCGTTGATATCGAAAACTACATTTCTGTACCGAAGACTGAAGGGCAGAAGCTGGCAGGCGCACTGAAAGTTCACGTTGATGAATACGACGTTGATGTGATCGACAGCCAGAGCGCCAGCAAACTGATCCCGGCAGCGGTTGAAGGTGGTCTACACCAGATTGAAACAGCTTCTGGCGCGGTACTGAAAGCACGCAGCATTATCGTGGCGACCGGTGCAAAATGGCGCAACATGAACGTTCCGGGCGAAGATCAGTATCGCACCAAAGGCGTGACCTACTGCCCGCACTGCGACGGCCCGCTGTTTAAAGGCAAACGCGTAGCGGTTATCGGCGGCGGTAACTCCGGCGTGGAAGCGGCAATCGACCTGGCGGGTATCGTTGAGCACGTAACTCTGCTGGAATTTGCGCCAGAAATGAAAGCCGACCAGGTTCTGCAGGACAAACTGCGCAGCCTGAAAAACGTCGACATTATTCTGAATGCGCAAACCACGGAAGTGAAAGGCGACGGCAGCAAAGTCGTTGGTCTGGAATATCGAGATCGTGTCAGCGGCGATATTCACAACATCGAACTGGCCGGTATTTTCGTGCAGATTGGTCTGCTGCCGAACACCAACTGGCTGGAAGGCGCAGTCGAACGTAACCGCATGGGCGAGATTATCATTGATGCGAAATGCGAAACCAACGTGAAAGGCGTGTTCGCAGCGGGTGACTGTACGACGGTTCCGTACAAGCAGATCATCATCGCCACTGGCGAAGGTGCCAAAGCCTCTCTGAGTGCTTTTGACTACCTGATTCGCACCAAAACTGCATAAGAAGAAGTAAGATTCACCTGCAATTGCTTAGCCGCCGGGGTCAAACCTGGCGGCTTTTTTATGGCATTAAAAAGCCCTGCCGGGATGTTCCAGGCAGGGCGGCATAAATACTTTTATCTGTTAGCGAACGACCAGCACCGGCAGATTGGCGTGGCGGATCACGCTCGAGGCGTTAGAACCTAACAGATGGGTCGAAATCGATGGGTTGCGAGAACCAATAACTACAACATCAGCCCCCAGTTCTTCTGCCAACTCATTGACTTCATCCCGCACGCTACCAAAACGGACATGTTGTTTAATGCGGGAAGGATCGATGGTGAAGTGGCTGACCATCGTTTGCAGACGTTCTTCTGCTTCATGTTGCAGATGCTCTTCAAAACGACGCACATCAGCGGCAAAACGGTGCAGGCTCAGGCTGGCTGACCCGGGTAGTACGTGAAGTAGATGAATAACTCCGTCATCCTGGGCGAGGAATTCAGCGTGGCGAACAGCTTTGTCGCTCAATTCCATTTCAAATACATCAACTGGCATAATGATTGTCTTATACATAACCCTTTCTCCCTGTTAATCATGAACAAATCATTCGCCATGATTATAATATTTATCCCTGATATTTGTCTGGTTCTTTTTCCTTACGAACGGTTTCTGTGATTAATATATTCTCACTGAACACCAGGAATTCTCCCAAAACCTGCGGTACCGCCCGTTTTCCCGCTGTGATAGCTACCCTTAAAGACTGACTCTTTTTTGAACTGTCTCTGGAGGTTGCATGAAAGCATTGACTTATCACGGCCCACATCACGTTCAGGTAGAAAATGTTCCCGATCCGGGCATTGAACAGGCTGATGATATTATTCTGCGTATTACGGCAACGGCGATCTGTGGCTCTGACCTCCATCTTTATCGAGGCAAAATACCCCAGGTTAAACATGGCGATATTTTTGGTCATGAATTTATGGGGGAAGTCGTTGAAACCGGAAAGGACGTAAAAAATTTGCAAAAAGGCGACCGGGTGGTAATTCCGTTTGTCATTGCTTGTGGCGACTGTTTTTTCTGTCGAATGCAGCAATATGCCGCCTGCGAAAATACCAATGCGGGTAAAGGCGCTGCGCTCAATAAAAAACAGATACCAGCTCCCGCGGCATTGTTTGGTTATAGTCACCTGTATGGCGGCGTTCCTGGTGGGCAGGCGGAATATGTCCGCGTCCCTAAAGGGAATGTGGGGCCGTTTAAAGTACCGCCTTTGCTTTCAGATGATAAAGCCCTTTTCCTTTCTGATATTCTGCCAACGGCATGGCAGGCAGCAAAAAATGCGCAGATCCAACAAGGTTCAAGCGTTGCAGTCTATGGTGCCGGTCCAGTGGGATTGTTGACAATCGCCTGTGCACGGTTGCTCGGTGCGGAACAGATTTTTGTTGTTGATCATCATCCCTACCGCTTGCGTTTCGCCGCTGACCGCTACGGCGCGATCCCGATTAATTTCGATGAAGATAGCGATCCGGCACAGTCAATTATTGAACAAACGGCAGGTCACCGGGGCGTGGATGCAGTAATAGACGCCGTCGGTTTTGAAGCGAAAGGCAGCACCACGGAAACGGTGCTGACTAACCTGAAACTGGAGGGCAGCAGCGGTAAAGCGTTGCGCCAGTGTATTGCGGCGGTCAGGCGTGGCGGCATTGTTAGCGTACCGGGCGTCTACGCTGGATTTATTCACGGTTTCCTGTTTGGCGACGCCTTTGATAAAGGGTTGACGTTTAAAATGGGACAGACCCACGTTCACGCATGGCTGGGAGAATTATTACCGTTAATTGAGAAAGGATTACTGAAACCAGAAGAAATTGTTACCCACTATATGCCGTTTGAAGAGGCCGCCCGGGGATATGAGATTTTCGAAAAACGTGAAGAGGAGTGCCGTAAGGTGATTCTGGTACCCGGTGCACAAAGCGCAGAGGCGGCGCAGAAGGCGGTTTCAGGTCTGGTGAATGCGATGCCGGGGGGAACAATATGATCGTCAGGAGTGGTTTTCGAGGTAAAGGACAGCCATGACGATAATCGCCGCCATAATCAGAAATCCTATCAGGATGTAAAATGCTTCTGCCATGGTTATTCCCACAAACGAAACGGAATAATTTTGCAGCAAAAGTGAACAGTGAGAACCAGGAAAAATTGCTGATTTTGCGTAAAGAGGATGCGAGTGCATCCTCTGGGCAAAGCGAGTTATCGCTTGTGCAGATGGGATTAAAGCAGGTAGTCGCCAGCAGCTTCTGGCTGGTATTCGAGTTCCAGCACTTCAAGGTGGGTTGCAACGCCGCCCGGAAGTTCCCAGTGAATGGAATCGCCAACGCGCAGCCCCAGCAGTGCGGCACCTACCGGAGCCATAACGGAAAGCTGAGTATTGCTATCGGTCATTTTTGCCGGATACACCAGCGTGCGCACACGCACTTCGCCATCGCTAAGATTGCGGAATTTAACCCGGCTGTTCATTGTCACCACGTCGTGTGGCATCTCTTCTGGCGAACACATTTGGGCGCGATCCAACTCTGCGTTTAACGCGTCGGCGATTGGCAAACCAGCATAGGCGGGTTGCTCCAGCAGAATATCGATGCGTTCGGCATCCAGGTCGTTAATGATGATAGTTGGTCTGGACATTTTTACTCCATGTCGTCGGTACTGCGAGTGTCGCAGATAAACATACCCAAAAGAAAACCCTCACCGTCAGGCGGCGAGGGTTTAACTCACATGATGATACTGACTGTTGCTCACTCTTTGAAGTGATTTGCGTCACATTCAGGGAATTCCTCAATGCAGCGCATTATGTATAATTCTTAATCGTCACGGTTTATGGAAGACGAATTAGCGTGTTTTGTAAATCAGATGATTAATAACCCACTTTATCAATCACAAAGGTTTTGCCACAGTTGCCTGGGTGTGGTTGTGGCAAGAATGAGTTTGCAGAAAGCGGAGCGTTGATGGCGTCAGCTTTGATCGAGATCTGAATTTCAGTCAAATACGCAGGGTTACCCTGGCACGTTAGCTTAACTGCTTTCACGTTCTCTTTTCCCCAGCTTTTGGCAAAGGCGGCGTCAAAGTCACGGCGGCTCACTGTTTTACCGTAATTATCCGCAAGGAATTTTCCGGCTTCGCTCTCTTTAATTTCTTGATTCAGGCGTACCATCGTACCGAAGTATGCGTCCGGATCAAAACCAAAGCAGGCACCGTGTTTGGCATATTCGTAGCGTTCCAGGCAGGAACGTCCGCCAGCTCCTGGCATGACTTCACTTAGTTTAGCGGCCGTTTCCAGTGATAATCCGGTTTCCGGCGATGAACACATCCGGCTGGCGTGCGCTTCTGGTAGATTCGGGATTGGGCGAGTAGCGCAACCGAAGCGCATCCAGCGGCGTTCATCAACACCACGGGCAGCAACCGATTTAGGCAATCCTGGCCACAGACCATGTACGGTCAGAAAATCAGCTTTGTTGGTCGTTTCGGTTTGCAGGCGACATTCATCTCGTTCGTTACGATTTCGATCGTGTTGACTCTGGCAAAATCCGGTTTGCCAGGAGAGGGCCAGGACATAGCGATCAAAATCGCCATACTGTTTTGCCTGCAACGCTACGGCGTTGGCAGAAGAGAAGGGAAGCAGAGAAACCGCGAGCAACGCGGCATTACGCCAGAATGCTTTCATAATGGGTGTGGAACTCATACATACACTGAATACTATCTATTAAATCATAAAAAAGCCCGCCAGGTGGGCTTACCTGGCGGGCGTGATGATTTATTCAGCGTTTGGCGAACGTATTAGTTCCACATGGCGAGAATCGGCCAGCCAACCAACAGCAACATAGAGATGTAAATCACCCCGAAGATTGCGCCAAGACGCCAGTAATCTTTTGATTTCACATAGCCACAGCCGTAAATAATCACCCCAGGACCGGTTGCATACGGCGTCAGACAGCCCATGATACCGATAGACAGCACCAGCAGGATACACAGTTGTTCCATTGGTACGCCCGGAATACCTTTACCAACGGCCAGAATAACCGGCAGCATGGTTGCGGTGTGCGCAGACAGGCTGGCAAACAGGTAGTGTGCAAAGTAGAACACCAGAACCAGTACAATCACCGTTGCGTTTGGTGAGAATCCTTCCAGGTGCGTACTCATGGTACCGGCGAACCAGTCAATAAAACCAGAACGAGTCAGGCCGTTAGCCATCACAACCAGAGTTGCCAGGTTGACCAGCGTGTTCCATGCGCTGTTATAGCGGGTAATATCTTTCCAAGGCACAACGTGCAGGGCCAGCATTAGCGAAACTGCCAGCAGACCAACTGCAGTAGCATTAATGACTTCACTGCCAAAAACCCACAAACCTAAGCTGAGCAATACAAGGCCAATCAGTGTCCACTCTCTGCGTGTCAGCGCACCCATGGTTTTCAGTTCATCACCCGCCCAGGTTGCCACTTCTTCACTGTGTGTGATTTCCGGTTTGTACAGCACGTAGGAAAGCCACGGCGCAATGATAAGCAAGATAACCCCAACCGGCAGGAAGCAGAGGAACCACTGCAACCAGCTAATCTGGATACCGGCAATTTTGCTGACGAACTCCAGACCCAGCACGTTTGGTGCCGCACCGGTGACAAACATGGACGAACTCAGACTGGTACTAATGACCATCATCCACATCAAATAGCCGCCAATACGACGCGCGGACGGATCGTTGGGGAATGATTTAAACAGCGGCGGCAGGTTTTTAATGACCGGAAAAACCGTACCCCCGGTACGCGCGGTGTTGGACGGTGTAAACGGTGCCAGCAGAATGTCGATAATGACAATCGCATAACCCAACGTCAGCGTGCGTTTGCCCATGAATTTCACCAGGAAAAGGGCAATGCGACGACCTAACCCGGAAACTTCATACCCTAATGCAAAAATAAATGCGCCAAATACCAGCCATACCGTGGTGCTGGAAAAACCAGCCAGACCCCATTTCAGCGCCTGTTTTTGCGCATTAAACGCTGGGTCAGCTAATTCTTTGGCATCAAAGAGCAGGTAATTACTGCCAATAACGCAAATAGTAACCGCAATAAAACTGATCGCTGTTGCCGGAATTGGCTCGAGGATCATGCCGACAATCATTGCCACAAACACAGCGAAGTAATGCCATGCCTGCGGCGGCATACCGTCGGGGACAGGGATAAGAAACATGACACCCATCACCACCAGTGGGGCCAATAGTTTCCATATATTATCTTTTGCTAAAGACATACGGGTTCTCCGAAAATTAATATTTCCAAATTTATCAAGTGCTTAAATAATTAAATCTGTGCTAAAAACCAGGTAAGGATCAGCAGGTCGGCACTGCCGCCTGGACTGAGATTTCGTTCGATACACTCCCTGTCGAACTGCCGGAGATAATCGAGATCGGCGGGGGTTCGAATGCCCCCTTTTTGCAATAATGTTTGCGCCTCGCGCTGTAGCCAGCGCAGGCCCCCCTCGCCACCGCGCGATGCAACGTTGGTATCGCCGTTGATCGCCATCAGTAGGAGCAAGGTATCGAGCAATGCCAGTTCAGGATCTAACCCCTGATCCAGCAGAGTGAGGTAATGCGGCAGGGCGTGGTTGAGCACTAGTGGATAACCCGCTTCGGCTTCACCGCGTGCGCCGGTAAGGCCAAGCTGCTGGTACAACCGTTGACCTGCCGTCAGTTGTGAATTATTGGTACGCAGTTCGCGATCGGTCAGACCACGGCAGAAACTTGCCGCCGTAGAACAAACGGTTGTTGGCGTTACCGGCTGGTTGAGCTGAAGCAAACGGCCAATTGCCGCACATAGCAGCCCTAAAGAAAAAATGCTGCCTTTATGCGTGTTTACGCCCGCAGTGGCGCGGAACATATCACCTTCGCAAGCCATACCAATTGGGCGTAATCCGTGGAGTACCGCTTCTGGTGCCATTTCCGCACTACAGGCACCAAATTCAATGAAACGGGGTAGCCAGCCCTGAATCGCCAGCGCGCTGCGGTGGAAATCTTCCAGCGCCATATCTTTATGCGCACCGCAGTTAATCCGATCCACGAGGCCTGGTTTCGGTGACAGATTGACTTCAGTCAGCATGGCGCGCCAGCCCAGCAGGGCGTACTCATCGATTAATGACGTCGCAAGCTTTGTGGTTTTAGTTGACGTTGCAGGCATCGACATCGTTCAGCAGTGCCTCCATGCGGTTGAGTAAATCGGTCAGTTGATGGGTTTTTCCACGCGCGCAGACGGCTGCGCTTTGCTCGCACAACAGGCAGCTGCGAGGCGGCAGTGAATAGTCGCGGCGGGAGAGAATTTCGCCTTCGGGCGTCAGGACATCGATATCCCATAACCGCCCGAGAGGATGACTATGTTCAAGCTCAATGGTGGCGAGCTTGAGGTCGCGAGCCGGGGCGGCAATGCTCAACATACCCTCCGGCCCGCTGGCGGAAACCAGTGCAGCCTGCTCCTGAATTTGCCAGCCCTGTTTTGCGGCTAAGGCACGCAAGGCTGTCACGCCATGATTAAAAATTCGGCGTGTGACCTCACTGTCTTTAATCGGCCCAGGCGCAACCACGGTAAAGGAGACCAGTGGAACAGGATGACGCTTGAGCCAGACGTGTTGCCGTGCTTGCCTTTCATCCCGGCTGACGAGCAGCTCGGGAATTGACACCGCATGGTGGCTGGCGAGTTCAGGAAGCAGGTGCATGGCTTATTCCTTCACCTGATGTACAACATCGATCACCGAGCCATCGCGGTAACGCACAACGGCAACGACGCGGTCGGTGAATTCAATCGGCTGTGGTTCACCGGTCAGCAGACGCGCACGTTCACGCAGCCACTCAATGGAAACCACTTTAATGCCCGCTTCCTGCAGACGTTCTGCCAGCTCCGGACGTGCCGGGTTAACTGCGATACCGTGGTCTGTGACCAGAATATCGACACTGGAGCCCGGGGTGATGCAGGTCAGCACGTTATCCACCAGAGTCGGAATACGACCGCGTACCAGCGGCGCGACGATGATGGAAAGCGCAGAGGCAATCGCGGTATCGCAGTGACCACCGGAAGCACCACGCAGTACGCCGTCAGAGCCGGTCAGCACGTTAACGTTGAACTGGGTGTCAATTTCCAGCGCGCTCAGTACCACCACGTCGAGACGATCAACCGATGCGCCTTTCGAACCCCAGTTAGCGTACTGGTTGGCGCTGATTTCGATGTGATTGGGGTTACGGGCCAGCGATTGCGCAGCGTGGCTGTCAAAGCTCTGTACATCCAGCAGTTTGCGGATCAGACCTTTTTCGTGCAGATCAACCATCGTCGCGGTAATACCACCGAGGGCGAAGTCGGCGCGAATATCGCGGCTACGCATTTTGTCTTCCAGGAAACGGGTTACCGCCAGCGATGCGCCGCCGGTGCCGGTTTGCATGGAGAAACCTTCTTTGAAGTAGCCTGAGTTGACAATCACATCCGCAGCGCTACGGGCAATAAGCAGTTCGCGCGGGTTAGTGGTCATACGGGTAGCACCAGCGCCGATTTTTGCAGCATCGCCAACGCGATCAACTTTGACGATTAAATCAACCTGATCTTGCTCAATGCTTGCCGGATTATGCGGATAAGGCAGCAGTTCTTCGGTAAGCATCACAACCTGTTTTGCGTTGTCGGCATCAACCATTGCATAGCCGAGGGAGCCGCAGCAGGCTTTACCGGTGTAGCCGTTGGCATTACCGAATTCATCACAGGACGGGACGCCGAGGAAAGCCACATCGATATTCAGTTCGCCGCTCTGTACCAGATGCACACGACCGCCGTGAGAGTGGATTTGCACCGGTTCCGCCAGCAGACCGCGGGAGATTTCTTCCGCCAGTGGACCACGTAGGCCAGAGGTATAAATGCGGGTAACCACGCCCTGGCGAATGTGTTCTACCAGCGGCGCATGGCAATCACTCAGGGAGCTGGACGCCAGGGTCAGGTTTTTAAAGCCCATCTTCGCGATGACGTCCATCACCATATTGACGGTCAGGTCACCGCCACGGAAAGCGTGATGGAAGGAAACCGTCATGCCGTCCTGTAAACCAGAGCGACGAATCGCTTCTTCCAGGTTGGCGCACAGTTTGCGATCGCGCGCTTTTTCAGCCTGGTAGGTTTGCTTTGGCGAGTTCTGGAAAGCGGCAAGATCGCATTCAGCGCGACGATTCCAGGCCGCTACCCGTTCTTGTCGTTGAGATTGTTCAATTTTCTGCGTCATTTTGATTGCCTTATTCTTCGCGGATGCCGGAAAGTTCTGCACGAGAGAGCACCAGACGGGCGCGATCGATAACCGGACCGTCCACCATCTTGCCGTTCAGGGAAACCACGCCGAGGCCTTCGCGAGCGGCGGCTTCAGCGGCTTCTACGACGCGGCGGGCGTGATCCACTTCTTTCTGGGTTGGTGCGTAGAGGTTGTGCAACAGATCAATCTGACGCGGGTTGATCAGCGATTTGCCGTCAAAGCCCAGCTGTTTGATGTGGGCGGCTTCTTGCAGGAATCCGGCTTCGTTGTTAGCGTCGGAATAGACGGTATCGAACGCCTGAATACCCGCAGAGCGCGCGGCCTGCAAAATGGAACAGCGTGCGAACAGCAGTTCAGTTCCTTCCGGGGAGCGTTCTGTACGCAGGTTGCGCACATAGTCTTCTGCACCGAGGGCGATACCGATCAAACGCTCGGAAGCGTGAGCGATTTCCACTGCGCGGGTAATGCCCAGCGGAGATTCAATCGCCGCCAGCAGGCCGGTGCTGCCGGGTTCACGACCACAGGCTTTTTCGATACGCAGGATCTCTTTTTCGATATCCAGAACATCCTGAGCGGTATCGGTTTTCGGCAGACGCACAACGTCCGCACCACCGCGAACGACGGCTTCCAGGTCGTTGACACCCCATTCGGAATCCAGCGCGTTGACACGCACAATGGTTTCAATATCGCGATACAGCGGATGTTGCAGCGCGTGGTAAACCATGCGGCGGGCGGTGTCTTTTTCACGCAATGCTACGGAGTCTTCGAGGTCAAACATCAGGGCATCAGCCGGGTAGATGAAGGAGTTGCTGACCATCGCGGCATTGGCACCAGGCACAAACAACATGCTGCGGCGGGTGCGAGTTTTACGTTGTTGCAGCGAAGCGGAAATCATTGGCAATCCTCCCATGGCAGAGCCGGGATACCGCTGGCGCGTGCCAGCAGGGCTTCCAGTCGTGCACGTAAAATGCAGTCCAGTGCGCCTTTGTCATCGACATTCAGCTGTACGCCGCGCACGTTGTAGCGGGCGAGAACGTCCAGAATGGTGGTGCGAATTGCATCGCCAAACTGTTTCTCAACGCTGCTATTGATTTGCAGGTCGATATCCTGCGTATCGAGTGGGGCGATGCGTATCATCACATCCCCAGACTCAAGGGTGCCTGCAACGGCGGGCTGGTTTATTTTCATTTTTCACCTGTTTCTCATGCGGGGGTCTTTTGACGAGCTGCCGCGTCCTGGCGGGAGTGCTCAAGCAGGTTCTGCAAATAATGCAGCGTGACTGCAGGGACCAGCGGCGCGATAGCCGTGAGATCGTTTTTCGCCAGCAGTTGACGTACCCGGGAAGCGGATATCGGCATCTCCTGGTAACGCAGCCGCTCAATTTCAACCAGTTCGATGGGCGGTGCGGAGATAGTCGGCGTTTCCAGCCAGTAGCGCATATCCTGGTTGTACTGGGCGGTAACGCGACAAAAGGGTTCAGTACCGACAAAGCGGTGAGTTACACCCAGCGCGGGAGCGAGGTACTGACGGAAAATCTTCAGATCAATTTCGGTGTAACAATGGTTAATGACGCTCTGTTCTTTAATGAAGTAGCAAGGGAACGTAGCGCGGGAGATGATGTATTCGGAGCCGCGATGCACAGTCAGGCGTGGAATATCGGCGGTGCCTTTTAACACCAGATCCAACCGGTCTTCATAGGGGAAGCGTGAAGAATCTTCTTTGACTAAAAACAGATGCAACCAGTCGCACTGTGCCGCAGCTTGTTGAATCAGATAACGGTGACCATTCGTGAAGGGATTGGCGTTCATCACAATGCAGCCAATCTTGTTCCCTGGATGACGAAATTTTTTCAGCGATTCGGCATAGCGTTTCAGTCGCGTGGCGCTGTTTTCCATCAGCACCATCACGCCGGGTACGCAGGTCAGCGTGGAAAAACCGCACTGGCGGAACAGCGCCTCGTATTCGGTTTTGGTATAAATAAACAGATGCGTGCTGTGCCGCTCATAGGCGAGGTTTATCAGTTCAGTGGCTAATGTCAGCGCCAGTCCTTCACCGCGAACGGATTCACTGATAGCAACGCATTTAATAATATTTCCGGCAATTCCACCGCACGCGATAAGCTTTTCATCGCGGGTTACGGTAATAAATACTTCGACTGTGGTGTCAACGCTCAAATCATTTTCATGCAGGAATTGGGCGATTTCCGCCATTTTTTTATTTTCTGAACGTTTTACGCGGGTGAAAATATCATTGCCGAACATAATAAATAGTATCCTGAAGGTGCATGTTGTTATCGATTTGCAACGAATGTTGTTCAATGTTGCAAACTGATAACCTTTTATTTTCACTTGGGAGAAAGGGGGGTGATCGAGGTATATCTTTTTCTCCTTTCGCTATACATCCTAAGGAGTATTTCGGCGTGAAATTTTGATTTATTTCACATAGAGTTAGTGGTTTTTTATTTATTTAATGGTTTTAAGTTTTTTAATTAATGTAATTACGAAATGACTCGCAGGTTTAAGTGATTTAATTGATTTAATGAATAAAATTTGCCACGATCATAATTAATATCTATGTATTTTGATTCAACATTTTAATTACATCCGTCAAAGAGGCTCGGGACAACCCGCAAGGAAAACAATGTTGCAGCTTAACGAGAATAAACAGTTTGCATTTTTCCAAAGACTGGCATTTCCGCTGCGTATCTTTTTGCTGATTCTGGTGTTCTCAATATTTGTCATTGCAGCCCTGGCGCAATATTTTACGGCCAGTTTTGAGGACTATTTAACGCTTCATGTACGCGACATGGCAATGAATCAGGCGAAAATTATTGCCTCCAATGACAGTGTCATCTCTGCGGTGAAAACGCGTGACTACAAACGGCTGGCGACCATCGCTAACAAATTACAAAGAGATACCGATTTTGATTATGTGGTGATTGGCGACCGGCACTCGATCCGCCTTTACCATCCTAATCCGGAGAAAATTGGTTATCCTATGCAGTTCACCAAACAGGGCGCGCTGGAGAAAGGGGAGAGCTACTTCATTACCGGGAAAGGGTCAATGGGTATGGCGATGCGCGCCAAAACGCCAATCTTTGATGACGATGGAAAAGTCATCGGCGTGGTGTCGATTGGCTACCTGGTGAGTAAAATCGATAGCTGGCGGGCTGAGTTTTTATTACCGATGGCAGGCGTGTTTGTCGTGCTGTTAGGGATTCTGATGTTGCTGTCGTGGTTCCTGGCCGCGCATATCCGTCGGCAGATGATGGGCATGGAGCCAAAGCAAATCGCACGGGTGGTCCGTCAGCAAGAGGCGCTGTTTAGTTCGGTTTATGAAGGGCTGATTGCGGTGGATCCGCACGGTTACATTACCGCCATCAATCGTAACGCAAGAAAGATGCTGGGGCTGAGTTCCCCTGGACGGCAATGGTTGGGTAAACCCATTGCTGAAGTGGTCAGGCCCGCCGATTTCTTTACCGAACAGATTGATGAAAAACGTCAGGATGTGGTGGCGAACTTTAACGGTCTGAGCGTTATTGCCAACCGGGAAGCTATTCGTTCAGGTGATGATTTGCTGGGGGCCATTATCAGCTTTCGTAGTAAAGACGAAATTTCCACCCTCAATGCGCAACTGACGCAAATAAAACAATACGTTGAGAGCCTTCGTACATTGCGACACGAGCATCTCAATTGGATGTCGACGCTCAATGGTCTGTTGCAGATGAAAGAGTATGATCGCGTGCTGGCGATGGTGCAGGGGGAGTCTCAGGCCCAGCAACAGCTTATTGACAGCCTGCGCGAGGCGTTTGCCGATCGCCAGGTGGCGGGGCTGCTTTTTGGTAAAGTGCAGCGCGCCCGCGAACTGGGGCTAAAAATGATCATCGTCCCCGGTAGCCAGCTTTCGCAACTGCCGCCAGGACTGGATAGCACCGAGTTTGCCGCCATTGTTGGCAATTTACTTGATAACGCCTTCGAAGCCAGCCTGCGTAGCGATGAAGGAAACAAGATCGTTGAATTATTCCTCAGCGATGAAGGCGATGATGTGGTGATTGAAGTCGCCGATCAGGGCTGCGGCGTTCCAGAGTCTCTACGAGACAAAATATTTGAGCAGGGGGTCAGTACGCGTGCTGACGAGCCCGGTGAACATGGCATTGGGTTGTACTTGATTGCCAGCTACGTAATGCGCTGCGGTGGTGTTATCACTCTCGAAGATAATGATCCCTGCGGTACCTTATTTTCAATCTATATTCCGAAAGTGAAACCTAATGACAGCTCCATTAACCCTATTGATCGTTGAGGACGAAACGCCGCTGGCAGAGATGCATGCGGAATATATTCGTCACATTCCCGGATTCAGTCAGATATTACTGGCGGGAAACCTGGCGCAGGCCCGAATGATGATCGAGCGTTTTAAGCCGGGGCTAATCTTGCTCGATAACTATCTTCCTGACGGTAGAGGGATTAATTTACTGCATGAACTGGTGCAGGCGCATTATCCCGGCGACGTGGTGTTTACCACTGCAGCCAGCGATATGGAAACGGTGTCTGAAGCCGTACGTTGTGGTGTATTTGATTATCTCATTAAGCCCATTGCCTATGAACGGCTGGGGCAAACGCTAACCCGTTTCCGCCAGCGTAAACATATGCTGGAAAGTATTGATAGCGCCAGCCAGAAGCAAATTGATGAGATGTTTAATGCTTATGCTCGCGGTGAACCTAAGGACGAGCTACCGACCGGCATTGACCCTTTGACGCTAAACGCGGTGCGAAAACTGTTCAAAGAGCCTGGTGTGCAACATACGGCAGAAACGGTGGCGCAGGCACTGACCATCAGCCGCACCACTGCCAGGCGTTATCTTGAATATTGCGCCAGCCGCCATCTGATTATTGCTGAAATTGTTCACGGCAAAGTTGGCAGACCGCAACGTATATACCACAGTGGGTGACATGAAAAAGCCGGAGGAAACTTGCCTCCGGCATTACTATTTACTTGCCTGTGACCGCTGCTGCCGTTCCTGGCACCATCAGCTCTGTAGCAACGATAACAATCACTAGCCCAACAAGCACCGGCACCGAGGTGCGTTTTACGACTTCAAATGGTGAGATTTTCGCCATCCCGGCAACCGCAACGACTACGCCAGAAACGGGTGATAGGGTACGACCCAGGTTTGACGCCTGCAGCATCGGGATAGTCAAATACGCCGGGTTAATGCCGGAAGAGTGCGCCAGTTTCGGGATCATCTCAACAAACGCATAAAACGGCGCATTGCCTGAACCGGTCGTGACTGCCGCCAGCATGGTCAGAATCACCAATACCAGCATCAGGATGATACTCGCTGAACCAAACGAGGTAGCGATAGAAATCAGACTTTGAATAAAGCCGATGGTGCTAAGCCCCTGAGCGAATACCCCAGCGGCAACCAGCAGCATCACCACGTTAGCAAACGCATCTGCCATCCCGCGATAAGCCACTTCCAGACCAGAGAAAACTTTCTGGGTATTAAAGCTGCGGAGGAACTCCAGAATGGAGGCAATCAGCATACAAATCACCAGAATAGTGATGATGTGTAATTGCGGACCCCATTTACCGTCAAAAATCAGTACACCGATGATCGGCGTGAACGGCAAAATGGCATAAAACGCAGGAGCAGTGGTGGTGATTTCACTGACATCTAACATTTCATGAGAGATGTGCTCTTTTTTATCCAGATAACGTTGCCAGAAGAAGTGGGCGATCGCCATGCCGATAATTGCAGCAATTGAGATAGGCAGCGTCGTTTTGAAGGCGAAGTCAATCAGCGACATTTCGGAAGCTTGCGCCGCCAGCACCACATCCCCTGAAGTCGGTGCGAGAATAATCGCCGCCGGGGAGGCACAAATGGCAGCAGCTGCGCCACGACTGATACCAACGTTTACCATCACCGGAAATAGGGTTGCCATCAGCAAAACACCCAGACCGGTTGCGGAAGAGACGGCCAGAGACATCAGACAGGCGACAAAATAGGCGGCAATCATCAGCAGGTAAGGGGAGTTAATATACTGCAATGGTTTTGACGCCAGCTTGACCACCATATCATTCGCGCCGATATGGGTCATGTAAGCGGCAAATCCACACAGCATCATAATCATCATGCCGAGGTCGCCGCCGCGGCTCATTAGTAATATTTTAACGTATTCAACGATATCCGTGGCGCTGTAGCCTGTTGAAGCCTGGCTGGACGGTAACACTTTGTGCCCCATAATGGCACTGATAATCAGCAATAACAGGCCACCGACAAATAACACACCAGTGGCGGAATACCCTTTAATGATGTAGCGAGCTACACCCACAATAACCACAACCCCAATAAGGAGTTCAATGAATGTCAGCATAATTTTTCCTGTCTCCAGGCCCCAAAGTAAATAATAAAAAATTCCTAAAGCTTAAGGAAAAAATATGCCCAATAAATTGTCGATGAATGCTGATTAAAATCAAGAAAAACTGCCATTAAGACATTGAAGTTGCTGTTTTTATACATAGATAACAAAACGCATATTTAGCGGTTGGCAATTATCACATAATAATGTGTGCAAATTGATGGTGGATTGATGCAAATTTGTTAATTGCAATGGTGTTAGCTGCGGCTGTGCGCTCAAAAAATAATCTAATATGAGCACAGGTTGACGATATATATTATATACTTCGTTAAGATGATTGTTGTATCTCGTTAAAAAATAAAATAATTTTTCCTTGATTGCATTTTGTCATCAAAAAAGACTTGGTTTTTCTTTTTTGACTATTCCCATCGCAGAAAACGACGCATCATCTTTAATCGATGCGCGGAAATATTTAACTTGAACAAGCGGAAATAAATGAGCAGCTATTCAGATTATTCTTTATGTTGGGTCTATTAAGGTTATGTTAATTGTAGCTTTGCTATGCTAGTAGTAGATTTTTGATAAATGTTTTATGGTCACAAATGAACGTGAGTAAATATGTCGCTATCTTTTCCTTTGTTTTTATTCAGTTAATCAGCGTTGGTAAAGTTTTTGCTAACGCAGATGAGTGGATGACAACGTTTAGAAAAAATATTGCACAAACCTGGCAACAGCCTGAACATTATGATTTATATATTCCTGCCATCACCTGGCATGCACGTTTCGCTTACGACAAAGAAAAAACCGATCGCTATAACGAGCGACCGTGGGGTGGCGGTTTTGGCCTGTCGCGTTGGGATGAAAAAGGAAACTGGCATGGCCTGTATGCCATGGCATTTAAGGACTCGTGGAACAAATGGGAACCGATTGCCGGATACGGATGGGAAAGTACCTGGCGACCGCTGGCGGATGAAAATTTTCATTTAGGTCTGGGATTCACCGCTGGCGTAACGGCACGCGATAACTGGAATTACATCCCTCTCCCGGTTCTACTGCCATTGGCCTCCGTGGGTTATGGCCCAGTGACTTTTCAGATGACCTACATTCCGGGTACCTACAACAATGGCAATGTGTACTTTGCCTGGATGCGCTTTCAGTTTTGAGACAAATGAAGTTTTAGTAACTTCTTTAAAATCAATAGCTAAAATAAGTAACATCAAAAATAACGCGACTTTTATCACTTTTTAGTAAAGTTGCACTGGACAAAGCGTACCACAATTGGTGTACTGGTAACCGACACAGCATTTGTGTCTATTTTTCATGTAAAGGTAATTTTGATGTCTAAGATTAAAGGTAACGTTAAGTGGTTTAATGAGTCCAAAGGATTCGGTTTCATTACTCCGGAAGACGGCAGCAAAGACGTGTTCGTACACTTCTCTGCAATCCAGACTAATGGTTTTAAAACTCTTGCTGAAGGTCAGCGCGTAGAGTTCGAAATCACTAACGGTGCCAAAGGCCCTTCTGCTGCAAACGTAATCGCTCTGTAAGATACGTCAGCAAGAATTCAAAACCCGCTTAATCAGCGGGTTTTTTTTTGGTCTTTAGTGTGCGGTTGAGGCCGAAAACAGCCAGAAAGCCAGTGCTGTCATGGCAAAAGACCCCAGAAGGTTGACGAAAACGTTCAGTAATGCCCAGCCAAAGCGACCCTCTTGTAACAAAAACACCACTTCTGCCGAAAATGTTGAGAAGGTTGTTAGACCGCCACAAAATCCGGTGGTGATTAATACTTTCCACACTGGATCAATGTTCGTCATCCTGCTGAACCATGCGAATCCCATTCCTATGATGAATGCCCCAATCAGGTTTGCTGCCAGCGTCCCCAACGGAATCGCCTGATGCAGCGGGTTAAATCGCATACTTAACAGCCATCTCGCCACGCTTCCCGTACCACCGCCAATAAAAACTGCTAAAAGAAGTTGTAACACTGCAAAATCCTGCTATTTGATTTGTATGAGTGATAAGTGTAACGCCGAATAATCGTCGTTGGCGAATTTTACGACTCTGACAGGAGGTGGCAATGCTGGTTGCCGCAGGACAGTTTGCTGTTACATCTGTGTGGGAAAAGAACGCTGAGATTTGTGCCTCGTTGATGGCGCAGGCGGCGGAAAACGACGTATCGCTGTTCGTCCTGCCGGAAGCATTGCTGGCGCGCGATGATCATGATGCAGATCTATCGGTTAAATCAGCACAGCTGCTGGAAGGCGAATTCCTCGGACGTTTACGGCGAGAAAGTAAACGTAACATGATGACGACAATTCTGACGATTCATGTTCCTTCAACGCCGGGGCGCGCATGGAATATGCTGGTGGCGCTACAGGCAGGAAACATCGTCGCCCGTTATGCCAAATTGCATCTCTATGATGCATTTGCCATTCAGGAATCACGCCGTGTTGATGCTGGTAATGAAATCGCTCCGTTACTCGAGGTGGAGGGGATGAAGGTCGGTCTGATGACCTGTTATGACTTACGCTTTCCAGAGCTGGCGCTGGCACAGGCATTACAGGGAGCTGAAATCCTGGTACTTCCTGCCGCCTGGGTTCGCGGGCCGCTCAAAGAGCATCACTGGTCAACGTTGCTTGCCGCTCGTGCGCTGGATACCACCTGTTATATGGTGGCGGCGGGGGAGTGCGGGAACAAAAATATCGGTCAAAGCCGGATTATAGATCCCTTTGGCGTCACCATTGCGGCAGCGTCAGAAATGCCTGCACTCATTATGGCGGAAGTGACGCCCGAACGTGTGCGTCAGGTGCGCGCGCAACTGCCCGTCTTAAACAACCGTCGCTTTGCGCCGCCGCAATTATTATGATGTTTTTTTACTCGGCGCTTGATTCACCTTGTTACAGATTGCTATTGTGTGCGCGCGTCGAATGACCGTTAATATTCTCTGGTTTTTAAGGCGCGTTCTGTTGCCGGTTATATGTCAAGAAGGTATCTATGGGTGAGATTAGTATTACCAAACTGCTAGTAGTTGCGGCGCTGGTCGTTCTGCTGTTTGGGACTAAGAAGTTACGTACGCTGGGCGGAGACCTTGGAGCGGCCATTAAAGGGTTCAAGAAGGCGATGAATGATGACGATGCTGCGGCGAAAAAAGGCGCAGACGTTGATCTTCAGGCTGAAAAGCTCTCTCATAAAGAGTGACGTGGCGAGCAGGACGCTCCCTCAATATCTTGTTCGATACAAAAAACCCGCTTCAAAAAGCGGGTTTTTTATCAGACAGATGTAAGTAATTATTACAGGATTACTTAACTTCCATCCCTTTCGCCTGCAAATCGGCGTGGTAAGAAGAGCGGACAAACGGACCGCATGCAGCATGGGTAAAGCCCATCGCCAGCGCTTCGGCTTTCATTTCGTCGAACTCATCCGGGCTAACGTAACGTTGAACCGGCAGGTGATGGCGGCTTGGCTGCAAATATTGCCCCAGCGTTAACATCGTCACACCATGACGGCGCAGGTCGCGCATTACCTCAATAATTTCTTCATTGGTTTCACCCAGTCCCACCATCAGACCAGACTTGGTCGGGATTTCCGGATGCGCTTCTTTAAAGCGTTCCAGCAGCTTCAGCGACCAGTTGTAATCTGCACCAGGCCGTACCTGACGGTAAATACGCGGTACGTTTTCCAGGTTATGGTTGAACACATCTGGTGGCGTTGCAGTCAGAATATCCAGAGCACGATCCATACGACCACGGAAATCCGGCACCAGAGTTTCAATTTTGATTTGCGGGCTTTTTTCCCGAATGGCAGTAATGCAATCCGCAAAGTGCTGGGCACCGCCATCGCGCAGGTCATCACGGTCAACGGAGGTGATAACCACATAACGCAGCGCCATATCGGCAATGGTCTGCGCCAGTTTCACTGGTTCATTGGCATCAGGAGCTACCGGGCGACCGTGGGCAACATCACAGAACGGACAACGGCGGGTACAAATAGCGCCGAGGATCATAAACGTTGCTGTGCCGTGGTTGAAGCATTCCGCCAGGTTAGGGCAGGAGGCTTCCTCGCAGACAGAATGCAGGCCATTTTTGCGCATTGCGGCTTTGATGCCCTGGATACGTGTAGAGTCCGCTGGAAGCTTGATTTTCATCCATTCCGGCTTGCGCAGCAGGGCTTCGCGCTCTGTTGCCACGTTTTTAACCGGGATAAGGGCCATCTTATCGGCATCGCGGTATTTAACACCGCGTTCCATCACAATGGGTTTACTCATAGCGTGCGTGTTCCAGTTGCGAATTACGAAGGAAAGCGTTTCAATTCAATAGATTGTTGTAATTATCAACTATTTTTGAATTAACGACTGGCAGTATATCATTGAAACGGACCTGAAAGCAGCCAAAGCGGTCGCGAAAATGTAAAATTGTTGTTGGATTGTGCCATTTTATCGTTCTGCGCTGTGATCTGGCTGTAACAATACTTTTTCAAAATGCATTACGGATAACATCTATTACTCCGTGCAGGATGGGATCACGCAGGCTGAATTTGTTGTAGTGGATAGAGAAATCTATTTGCTCCTCATTTAAGGACGGAAAAGGCAGTTTTTCCAGCGGCCAGCAGCGGCTAAACAGGTTATAAAAACGGCTGGGAATAATCGCTAACATGTCACTGTTGGCAACCAGTGCAGCGATTGTCAAAATGTTGTAGCTGGTGAAATTGATTTGCCGGTCCGGAAACATTTCTTGAACTCTCTGCCGCAGACCGCTGAAATTTTGCTCTTCCGGTAACAGAAGTACATGCGCAGCGTTGTCGATAGTCTCTCTGTCATCTTCTAAAGAGAGTAGTGGATTTCCCTCGCGGCAAATTAACACCATATTGTCGGTGAACAGAACATGATGTTGCACCGTACGATTGGTGCAAAACATGTTATCGATGATGAGATCGGTTTGAAACTGACTGAGTTGGTTTTCCGCGTCGCTGATGGGCGGGTTGCGCAGTAAAAGCTGCGGATAGTGAGTTTTAATCGCCCGATAGATGACAGGAAGGACCAGGGCTCCGACCGAGGGAGTGGTCGCAATAGTTATCGTTCGTTGCTTATCATAGCTTCCTTCGATATCCAGCGCGCCAAGAATGGACTCAAGGCCCTGACTGATATACTCATGTAGATGCATCGCAAATGCGGTAGGAGTGACACCCTGGCCTTTGCGAATAAACAATGGGTCAGGGAATATAACGCGCAGTTTCTGAATAGACTGACTGATTGCCGAGGGGGTCAGATTAAGCACTTTCGCTGCATTAACGATCCCTTTATGTACATATACAGCTTCAAAAATAGTCAGAAGGTTAAGATCAATATTTCGTAAGGTTGTAAATATTTGTGGTTTACCTTCTGACGACTTTCTGCTTAAACAGGGTTCAATTTGATTATTACTATCCACGCACTTACTCCAATTTTATTCATGGAAAAATAATATTTAAAAAATTACAATAATCTTATGTCTAATTGGAACGGAACGCTTTTGCTCACCATAATCAACTATTTCAATAGGTTAATCAATGGGGTGAGTTGCGGAGCAAGGCGTGGCACCGCATTTCTGCAAGTGATAAAGAAAATATACAAACGCGAAGGAGATGTAAAGCATTAGCAGGTATTATGAGTAATGACCCAGTGTAAATTGGGCCATTGATGTATGGAATTAAGCGGTAATATATTCGAAGTCCGGATTGTTTAGTAGCGCTAAAATATTTTCCAGTAAACGTGGAGCAATATTATTAGTCGTCGCTTCGGGTTTCCATTGTGATATTTTAGCCATTTCCATTCCGGCATACCCACAAGGATTAATACGTAAAAATGGTGAAAGATCCATATTGACGTTTAATGCCAGACCGTGGAATGAACAACCGCGTCGAATTCGTAAACCCAGTGAGCAAATTTTCTTTTCCCCGACATAGACACCAGGCGCGTCAGCCCGAGGATGCGCTTCTATACCCAGTTCAGCCAGGGTATTCACCACTGTTTGCTCAAGCAAGGTCACCAGTTCACGCACACCGAGTTTACGGCGTTTCAGGTTAAGCAACACATACATCACCTGTTGTCCCGGCCCGTGATAAGTCACCTGCCCACCGCGATCGCTCTGGATCACCGGAATATCACCCGGCATTAAAATGTGCTCCGCTTTTCCTGCCTGACCTTGGGTGAATACCGGATAGTGCTCGACCAGCCAGATTTCATCAAGGGTACTATCATCGCGGGTATCGGTGAATTCATGCATAGCCTGGGAGATTGGCTCGTAAGGCTGAAGACCGAGCTGGCGGACAAGAATTTTATCCTGATACAAAACGGCATCTCCGTGGAGAATGAGTAAAAGTGGGGGAAAAGTATATCACAGCGAGGAGAGGGGAGTTACCCGACCAGGAGCCGGGTAACGGAGAAGCGAGTTACAGAACCATGCGGACAATATCGATTTTGCCCAGTTCTTCATACAGTGTTTCAACCTGCTCGATATGAGTGGCGTTGATAGTGATAGATACCGAGTGGTAGTTGCCTTTGCTGCTTGGTTTTACCGTTGGGGTGTAGTCACCTGGCGCATGGCGCTGTACCACTTCAACCACCTGATCAACCAGCTCAGGTAACGCCTGCCCCATAACTTTGTAAGTAAAAGGAGTAGGGAATTCAAGCAGTTCGTTAAGTTTGGTTTTCATGTCAGCTCCGGCGTAACGTAATTAAATAGCAACTCCCGCCAGAAGGCGGGAGTTTTTTTACTGATGCTTAGTATATGGGGACGGAAATTACACTTTCAAGTGTTCAATTTTTAACCAAACCAGTGATGGAACATTAATTTAATGTAATCAATGATTTTGCCGAAGAAGTTACCTTCCGGGATTTCTTGCAACACAACCAGCGGGCGTTGCTCGATCGTTTTGCCATCAAGCTGGAAGTTGATAGTTCCGACGACCTGATTCTTTTGCAGCGGCGCATGCAATTCACTGCTGTTCAGCACATAGCTGGCTTTCAGATCTTTCATGCGACCACGTGGAATGGTCAGGTACACGTCTTTATCAACCCCTAACGAAGCGCGATCAGAATCACCAAACCAAACCGGTTCAGAGGCGAACTCTTTACCTACTTTCAGTGGGTTAACGGTTTCGAAGAAACGGAAGCCCCAGGTTAGCAGTTTTTTACTTTCGGCTTCACGGCCTTTAAAAGTACGTCCGCCCATCACCGCAGAAATCAAGCGCATCTGGCCTTCAGTCGCAGAAGCAACAAGGTTGTAACCTGCTTTGTCAGTGTGTCCGGTTTTGATGCCGTCGACATTCAGGCTGTTATCCCATAACAGGCCGTTACGGTTCAGCTGGCGAATACCGTTAAACGTAAATTCTTTTTCTTTATAGATCGAGTATTCATTCGGTACGTCACGGATCAATGCCTGGCCGATCAGCGCCATATCTCGCGCGGAGCTGTACTGACCATCAGCATCCAGACCATGTACCGTCTGGAAGTGGGTGTTTTTCAGGCCCAGGGCGTTAACGTAGCTGTTCATCAAGCCAACAAAAGCGTCCTGGCTACCAGCGGCAAAATCGGCCATGGCGACGCAAGCATCGTTACCCGATTGCAGGTTAATACCGCGGATCAGCTGAGAAACCGGAACCTGCATGCCCGGTTTGAGGAACATCAGCGAAGAACCTTTAAACACCGGGTTACCGGTGGCCCATGCGTCGTTGCCGATAGTGACTAAATCAGTTTCTTTAAATTTACCGGCTTTCATTGCCTGGCCGATAACGTAACTGGTCATCATTTTGGTCAGGCTGGCAGGATCGCGGCGGACATCTGCGTTCTGTTCGGCGAGCACTTTGCCGGAGTTATAGTCAATCAGGATGTAGGACTCCGCATCGATCTGCGGTACACCCGGGATCATAGTTTTGATATTCAGGTCATCGGCATGTGCAGCAGAGATAAAGGCTGTGCAAAGAGCCGTGGTGAGCGCCAGGCGCTTCATGATACGAGCGGAAAAAATGGTATTCATGGTCTGAACTACGACATCCGTGATGGAATTAAAAAAAGTGCCCTACTATAGCAAATGCACTACCGGCAGGCATCTGACTTTCCGCGTGACTTTGTTAACGTCATTTACAGAAATTGACACATCAGATGCCTGCTTTACGCTACTGCGCGGTGGTAATAAATGACTGTAATTGGGCTTCGGTTTGCAAACGTTGCTGCAAGGTACTGGCTTCGGCTTTACTGGCGAATGGGCCAAGCTGGATACGCCAGACCGCGCCATTTTGAGTTACGCGACCGGGGACGCCGAACTTCTGTCCCAGTTGCTGTTGGTACTGTTGCGCACGAGCCTGATCGCTAACGGCCCCGACTTGCACCATAAAGTTGCCGCTGGCGCTTTGCGAGGCGGCTTGCGGTGTCACCATTGCAGGCGAGGTTGCAGGCGTTGTCGACGGAGCTGTAACAACGGGCTGTGGTGCAGGTGTCGGTTCGCTGCTTTCCAGTACACCAGGCGCTAAGGTCGTTGGAGCGCCGAGGAAACCGCTACTGGTTACCGGCGCGCCGGTCGGATCTTCGCTTTTTAGCGTCGAGTTACTGACCGGAAGAATGTCACCCTGCGGGCCAGACACTGAACTTGCCCCCGCGCCACCGCTTAAATCGGGAGGTGCAGGCAGGGCGTAAGTCTGTTTGGCGACTGTGGTACAAGCCATACCAGGACCAGAAAGCGAACCATCCTGGGCGACAATAATCGGATCGATACGAACTTTGGTGTTGTTTGACGTGTTAAGACGGTCAGCTGCTGCGCGAGAAAGCGAAATTACGCGGTCGTTGCCGTAGGGGCCGCGATCATTAATGCGCACCACGATCATTCGCCCGTTAGCCAGGTTAGTGATTCTGGCGTAGCTGGGGATCGGAAGCGTTGGATGGGCCGCCGTCAACTGTGTCGGATCGAAAGCTTCGCCAGAGGCCGTCAGGTTACTGCCTGGTTCGGCATCATAGATTGCCGCCAGTCCCGCCTGGCTAAATCGAGACGGATCCTGCACGATTTTGTAGCTTTTACCGTCGCGCTGGTAATCCTGATTTGCCGTCGCGTTCAGTGGTTCGAAACGCGGGTCCGCCCCGCTAATTTCAACTATGGGGCCGTTACATACCGCAGGCTGCGGTACACTTACCGTCTGTTGCTGACCATCATCGCTTGTACATGCCGCGAGCATTCCTGCCGCGATGCAGATCCCGAGCCACTGCTTACGCATTGCGCACCTCTTACACGCTTTTCGACAACATTTTCCTGTGGGTGTGGATTGACATTACAATCCCGAACCCAGCCATCAGCACAATTAGCGCTGATCCTCCATAACTGACCAGTGGGAGCGGAACCCCTACAACCGGCAGAATACCGCTTACCATACCAATATTTACGAAGACATAAACGAATAATATCAGCATTAAGCCGCCAGCCATGACGCGACCAAAGGTGGTTTGCGCTCTGGCGGCTATCCACAGCCCGCGCATGATCAGCAGAATGTAGAGAGCGAGCAGAATCAGAATGCCCACTAATCCCAGCTCTTCCGCCAGTACCGCGAAGATAAAGTCGGTATGGCGTTCGGGTAGAAATTCAAGTTGTGACTGAGTGCCATGCAGCCAGCCTTTGCCGCGTAATCCGCCGGAGCCAATAGCAATTTTAGACTGAATAATGTGATAGCCCGCGCCGAGTGGGTCTGATTCCGGGTCCAGGAGCATCATTACGCGCTGGCGCTGGTAATCATGCATCAGGAAGAACCACAGAATCGGAATGAACGCCGCCACCAGCACTACTGCGACGCCAATCAGACGCCAGCTAAGGCCAGAGAGGAACAGTACAAACAGACCGGAAAGCGCAACGAGGATTGATGTTCCCAGGTCAGGCTGTGCAGCCACCAGCAGCGTGGGCATAAATATCAGCACCAGCGCGATGCCAGTGTTCTTCAACGATGGCGGGCAAACGTCGCGGTTGATAAAGCGCGCAACCATCAGTGGTACGGCTATTTTGGCAATTTCCGACGGCTGAAAACGAACAATACCGAGGTCCAGCCAGCGTTGAGCACCTTTAGAGATGGCACCGAAAGCATCTACCGCCACCAGCAAAATAATACAGATGATATAGAGATAGGGGGCCCAGCCTTCATAAACGCGTGGAGGAATTTGCGCCATCACCACCATGATGACCAGACCCATCGCGATTTGGCCGATTTTACGCTCCATCATGCCAATATCCTGACCGCTGGCGCTCCAGATAACCAGGGCGCTGTAAACCAGCAATGCCAGTAAGATCAGCAGCATTGTGGGATCGAGATGGACTTTATCCCAGAATGTTTTTTTATTCGGATTATCCGTCATGATTAATGGTCCTCCGCTGCGGCAACCGCTGGATTTTCCGCAGGCAGATCGGTGTTGTTATCACCCAGCATAATGTGGTCGAGGATCTGGCGCATCAGTGTCCCAACCGCCGGACCCGCACCACCGTTCTCCAGAATCATGGCGACAGCCACTTGCGGATTGTTGTATGGCGCAAAGGCGGTCATCAGTTTGTGGTCACGTAAACGCTCGGCAATTTTGTGCGCATTATAGGTTTCGTTCGCTTTCAGACCGAAGACCTGAGCGGTACCGGATTTCGCCGCAATTTTGTACGGTGCGCTGGCAAAGTATTTATGCGCCGTACCGTTAGGGCGGTTAGCAACACCGTACATACCGTCTTTCGCCAGCTCCCAGTAACCGGAATGAATATCGCCGACGGGCGGTTCATGCGGCTGTACCCATGGCACCTGTTTGCCGTCTTCGGCGGTGCTCATCAGCAAATGAGGAACCTTCACGATACCGTCATTAATCAGGATCATCAGTGCCTTACTCATCTGGATTGGGGTCGCTGTCCAGTAACCCTGACCGATACCAACCGGAATGGTGTCACCCTGATACCACGGTTTTTTAAAGCGTTTCTGTTTCCATTCGCGGGTAGGCATGTTGCCGGAACGTTCTTCCGCCAGGTCGATACCGGTGTAATGACCATAACCGAATTTACCCATCCATTCGGAGAGGCGATCGATCCCCATATCGTAGGCCACCTGATAGAAGAAGGTATCCGCAGATTCTTCCAGCGATCTTGTGACATTCAGACGCCCGTGGCCCCATTTTTTCCAGTCACGATAACGTTTTTCCGAACCTGGCAGTTGCCACCAGCCTGGGTCAAACAGCGTCGTATTGCGCGTGATCACCCCGGCGCTCAATGCCGAAACCGCCACATAGGGTTTAACTGTAGACGCGGGAGGATAAACCCCCTGTGTGGCGCGGTTCACCAGCGGTGTATTCGGGTCGTTCAACAAGGCGGAATAATCTTTGCTGGAGATACCGTCAACAAACAGGTTTGGGTCATAACTAGGCGTGGAAACCAGCGCCAGCACCCCACCTGTACGCGGATCGGTGACAACCACAGCTGCGCGGCTACCCGCCAGCAGCGTTTCAATATATTGCTGGAGTTTGAGATCCAGCGTCAGGTAAATATCGTGTCCGGCTTGCGGTGGTACTTCTTTTAACTGGCGGATAACACGCCCACGGTTGTTAACTTCAACCTCTTCATAACCGGTCTGACCGTGCAGCACGTCTTCATAGTAACGCTCAATGCCCAGCTTACCGATATCATGCGTTGCCGCATAGTTGGCCAGTTTGCCGTCATTATTCAGGCGTTCGACGTCTTTATCGTTGATTTTCGACACATAGCCGATGACGTGGGTCAACGCCGAACCGTAAGGATAGTAACGACGTTTATAGCCTTTAACTTCGACACCCGGAAAACGGTACTGATTGACGGCAAAGCGAGCTACTTGTACTTCGGTCAGGTTAGTTTTCACCGGAATAGAGGTGAAACGGTGTGAACGTGCGCGCTCTTTTCGGAATGCAGCAATATCGTCATCGGTCAGATCAACCACGCTGCGCAAAGCGTCCAGCGTTTGCTGCACGTTATCGACTTTCTCTGGCATCATTTCTATCTGGTAGATAGTGCGGTTGAGGGCCAGAGGGATACCATTACGGTCGTAGATAATGCCGCGGCTGGGCGCGATAGGCACCAGCTTAATGCGGTTTTCATTAGAGCGAGTCTGGTAGTCGGTAAAGCGAACAATTTGCAGATTATACAGGTTGGCGATAAGCACGCCGGTCAGCAGCAAAATCCCCAAAAAGGCGACCAGCGCCCGGCGCACAAACAGCGCGGACTCTGCCGTATAGTCGCGAAAAGAGTTCTGTAGTTTCATCCGCTGCGTTTTCTACTCAAAGCTCCCTTATCACTCACGGTGATAAGGATGGTTGGTGGTGATGCTCCACGCCCGGTACAGACTCTCTGCGACCAGCACGCGAACCAGCGGATGGGGGAGGGTAAGCGCCGACAGCGACCAGCTCTGCTCCGCCGCCGCTTTACAGGCAGGCGACAACCCTTCAGGCCCGCCAATCAGTAGACTGACGTCGCGACCATCCAGCTTCCAGCGTTCCAGCTCAGCGGCTAACTGCGGCGTATCCCAGGGCTTGCCTGGAATATCGAGGGTGACAATGCGGTTTTTGCCTGCGGCCGCCAACATCTGCTCACCCTCTTTGTCGAGTATGCGCTTGATGTCCGCATTCTTGCCGCGTTTTCCGGCCGGAATTTCAATCAGCTCGAAGGGCATATCTTTCGGAAAACGACGCAGGTACTCGGTAAAACCGGTTTGTACCCAGTCCGGCATTTTCGTTCCCACGGCGACAAGTTGCAGCTTCACGCATTAACTCCAGAGTTTTTCCAGTTCATACAGGCGACGGCTCTCTTCCTGCATGACATGGACAATCACATCGCCCAAATCCACGACAATCCAGTCGGCGCTGTTTTCACCTTCTACGCCGAGCGGTAACAGGCCCGCTGCGCGAGACTCCTGCACAACGTGGTCAGCAATGGACATAACATGACGGCTGGACGTACCCGTACAGATGATCATGCAGTCGGTGATGCTGGATTTGCCTTGAACGTCTAAGGCGATGATGTCCTGACCTTTGAGGTCATCAATTTTGTCGATAACAAAATCCTGGAGTGCTTTACCCTGCAAGTTTTCCCCCTGGGTGAATCAAATAGATAAAAATGGTCTGTCAGTATACCTGAACCAGAGGCGATTTCGGGACAATTGTCGCCGAATCGGCTTTCGAAAGTGGGCTATCATCCCACCCCGCGCCGCAGATTGCATCGCCATTTTTGTAAAACAATTTCTACAAAGTCGTGTCTGGCGAAAAAAGTCTGGCTGCGGAGAATATCAGCCTGCCCGGGTCTGTCAATGGTCGTTGCGGCTTACCCGTAAAAAAACAGAAAAGTCATGCATTCTCGACCCCGATGGCACGGCTATTGAGGACGCGTAGCGTCGCGAATTTTTGGTTGATATCAATGGTGCTCCAACACCCCTGGTCAACGCGAAAATGCCACATAGCCTCGGCAGGCATGCCAATTAAACGGGCGATTAACAGACTCAGTACACCCTGATGGCTGACGACTAAAATATTCTGATAGTGCTGAAATTCACTAAGCCTTGCGATAAAGCGTTCCACACGTTGCGAAAATGCCTGAAATCCTTCACCGTTCGTGGGGATTGCATGCTGCCAGTCATTGCACCACGCGCTATAGTTTTCGGCATCTTCTTGCATGAGGTCGCGATGATGTCGCATCTCCCAGTCGCCAAAAAACATTTCGTTGAGTTCAGGGATGATTTGCACGGGGAGCTGGCGGTCACTGAGAACCAGTCGCGCGGTATGCTGTGCCCGTTCCAGTTCACTGCATAAAACCAGATCAAAGGAAACACCATGTAGCAGCGTATGCAGATTTTGCGCTTGCTCAATACCGCGTGCGGTCAGGGGTGTGGGCGCATGACCGCTGTACAGACCATCGACATTCGCTTGCGTTTCGCCATGACGAATTAACCACAGTCGCATCATGCCCTCCGTAACGACAGGTATCAGCGATACAAGCCTTGTTGGTTAATGTAAGTCAGTACCGGTTCCGGCAATAAATCCTCACACGATTCACCGTTTTGCAAACGTTCGCGGATGATGGTCGCCGAGATGTTAAACCACGGCGTTTCAGCCAGATAAATTTTACCGGCAGGCTGAAGGTGAAGATCTTCCGGGTTATGTGTCAAATGATCTTCCAGCCATTGCTGGTATTGCGGTTGCGCCATTTCAAGTGGGTAACCTGGACGCCGACAGACGATCAAATGTGCATTGTCGAGTATCGTTTCGTATTCGTACCAGGTCGGAAAGGTCAGCAATGAATCCTGACCAATAATAAACGCCAGCGGCACGTCCGGCCCTTGTTCCTGCCGCCACTCTTTCAGTGTTTGCGCAGTGTAAGAGGGGGCATTGCGCTTTAGCTCGCGTTCATCAAGAGTAAATAATGGCTTGTCGGCAATCGCCAGTTCAAGCATGTGTTTACGCTGCACGCTGTTCGCTTCCGGCTGGGGACGATGCGGAGGAACATTATTAGGGATGATTGTGACCCGCGTCAGACCAATCAAATTCGCCAGCGTTTCCACGGGTTTAAGATGACCATAGTGCACCGGATCAAAGGTGCCGCCAAACAGAGCCTGTAAAGATTTCATATCAACCGTCGATAAATACGTCCGCCAGGGGTTTATGGCACAACAGAAGAGATAACCCTTCCAGCTCTGCCCACACTGACTGACCGTAATCTTGTTTGAGGGTGAGTTCCGTTCGTGTCAGGAGTTGCACGGCCTGACGTAACTGCGGCTGGCTTAAGCGATTTAACGCCTCGCCCATCATGCCCCGGCGGTTCTGCCATACCCGATGCTTATCAAACAACGCACGCAGTGGCGTATGGGCAGACTGGCGTTTCAGGTTAACCAGTAACAACAGTTCACGTTGTAATGTGCGCAACAAAATAACCGGCTCGCTGCCTTCCAGACGCAGTTGCTGAAGAATATGCAACGCGCGCTTACTTTTTCCCATCAACAAAGCATCAACCCAATGAAAAGGGGTGAAATGCGCGGCATCATTCACCGCCTGTTCAACGCGCGGTAATGTCAATTTGCCGTCTGGCCAGAGCAGCGATAAACGCTCCAGTGCCTGAGCCAGCGCCAGCAGGTTACCTTCATAACAGTAGCAGAGCACCTGATTTGCAGCGTCATCCAGTTCTAAGTTGAGCTGTTTTGCGCGCGCAGCAACCCAGCGGGGAAGCTGAGCCTGCTCCGGTGTCTGACAGGTCACCTGCACGCTGCGATTCGCAAGAGCAGTAAACCAGGCGGCATTTTCTTGCGCTTTGCTTAATTTATTACCGCGGACGATCAACAGCAGGTCGTCATGCAGAAGTCCGGTGAGTGTGAGAAGTTGTTCATTGATCGCCGCATTCGGTCCGTTTTCTGGTAACAACAGCAATAGCGTTTGTCGACTGGCAAACAGACTCATAGCCTGGCATAACGAAAAGATCGCATTCCAGTCAGTGTTGGGATCAATGGAAAAAGTGTGGTGTTCTTCGAATCCTTGTGCCGCAGCTACCTGACGAACAGCGTCCTGGCTTTCCTGCAATAACAGAGGATCGTTACCAAGTAAAAGATACGCCGCGCGCAGCCCTTCATTGAGCTGCGCGCGGAGTTGTTCCGGGTACAACCGAATCATCAGTTACCCAGCGTGGTGGAGACGCGTGCAGGCGTTGCCGGAGTATCCGTTGTGGTCGACGTCTGTTCTTCGTCGGAACGAATATCCGCAGCACGGATGCTTGGCAGCTTACGAATCAGCTGTTCGGCAGCACGGTCGTACATCTCTTTTACGATCATGTCTTGTTCGTTATCTTTCGCTAACGCCATTTGCGGGTTATCAAAGAACGAACGGAAGACTTTGGCACTAATCGGGTAGATATCACGGCCGGGGATCAACACGGTCGCATTCACCGTCATGATCATCTGATACTCTGCTGTTTGACCGTTACGGAATACCGATGCGGTATCTTTCGCGATGCTCACTTTACCCAAACGCAGGGATGGAACGTCCTTACGCGTGGTTTCTTTATCAAGCAACTCGACACCATTCAGACGTAACTGGTTACGCACCGCACGGCTTAATGGCCCGTTCGGATCGCCTGAGTCCAGGATCATGACCTTCATAGTGGAAGGAACCTGCGTGGTATCACGCAGATGCCAGCCACACCCGGCGGTGATTAACACCGCCAGAGATAACAACAATGTTGCCAGATATCGCACGCTTCCTCCCGCGCTTAGCCAACGACCAGATTGAGGAGTTTACCTGGTACGTAAATCACTTTACGCACAGTAACGCCATCAAGATATTTTGCTACCAGATGTTCCTGGCCAGCACGTTCGCGAACCTGTTCTTCCGTTGCGTCCACCGGAACGGTGATTTTGGCACGGACTTTACCGTTAACCTGCACCACGACCAGCGTGGAGTCTTCCACCATCGCTTTTTCGTCAGCAACCGGCCACGGCGCGTTGTCGATATCGCCTTCGCCTTTCAGTTCCTGCCACAGCGTGAAGCAGATGTGCGGGGTGAACGGGTTAAGCATACGGACAACGGCCAGCAGCGCTTCCTGCATCAGAGCGCGATCCTGCTCGCCATCGGTTGGTGCTTTCGCCAGTTTGTTCATCAGCTCCATAATCGCCGCAATTGCGGTGTTGAAGGTCTGACGACGGCCGATATCATCGGTCACTTTAGCGATCGTTTTATGCACATCGCGACGCAGCGCTTTCTGATCTTCAGTCAGCGCATCAACGTTCAGTGCCGCAACATCACCTTTTGCTGTGTGCTCGTAAACCAGTTTCCAGACACGTTTCAGGAAGCGGTTAGCCCCTTCCACACCGGATTCCTGCCATTCGAGAGTCATATCAGCCGGAGAAGCAAACATCATAAACAGACGAACGGTGTCCGCGCCGTAACGTTCAACCATCACCTGCGGGTCGATACCGTTGTTCTTCGACTTGGACATTTTGCTCATGCCGGTATAAACCAGTTCATGGCCTGCCGCATCTTTCGCTTTCACGATACGGCCTTTCTCGTCACGTTCAACGATAGCATCAACCGGGGAAACCCAGTTACGTTCGCCGTTTTCGCCAACATAGTAGAAGGCATCTGCCAGCACCATACCCTGACACAGCAACTGTTTCGCTGGTTCGTCAGAGTTCACCATGCCTGCATCACGCATCAGTTTGTGGAAGAAGCGGAAGTAGAGCAGGTGCATAATGGCGTGTTCGATACCACCAATGTAGATATCCACCGGCAGCCAGTAGTTAGCCGCTTCGGAATCCAGCATACCTTCTTTGTACTCTGGGCAAGTGTAGCGCGCATAGTACCAGGAGGACTCCATAAAGGTGTCGAAAGTGTCGGTTTCACGCAGCGCTGGCATACCGTTAACGGTAGTTTTTGCCCACTCCGGATCTGCTTTAATCGGGCTGGTAATGCCGTCCATCACCACATCTTCCGGCAGGATCACCGGCAGCTGGTCGTCCGGGGTCGGCATTACGGTACCGTCTTCCAGCGTCACCATCGGAATCGGCGCGCCCCAGTAACGCTGACGAGAAACACCCCAGTCGCGCAGGCGGTAGTTCACTTTACGCTCGCCAACGCCCATCGCAGTCAGTTTATCGGCGATGGCGTTGAAGGCCGCTTCATGGTCAAGACCGTTGAATTCGCCAGAGTTGAACAGCACGCCTTTTTCAGTCAGGGCTTGCTGAGAAAGATCTGGCTCAGAGCCGTCAGCAGCCAGGATAACTGGTTTGATGTTCAGGCCGTATTTAGAGGCAAACTCGTAGTCGCGCTGGTCGTGACCCGGAACCGCCATAACTGCGCCCGTGCCGTACTCCATCAATACGAAGTTTGCTGCCCAAACGGGAATTTCTTCGCCCGTTAATGGGTGAACAGCTTTAAAGCCAGTATCGACGCCTTTTTTCTCCATCGTCGCCATTTCAGCTTCGGCAACTTTGGTGTTACGGCATTCGTCAATAAAGGCCGCCAGTTCAGGATTATTTTCCGCCGCTTTCTGCGCCAGCGGATGACCCGCAGCTACCGCCAGGTAGGTACAACCCATAAAGGTGTCCGGGCGGGTAGTGTAAACGGTCAGCGTGTTGTCATAGTCGTTAACGTTGAAGGTGATCTCCACGCCTTCGGAACGACCGATCCAGTTACGCTGCATGGTTTTAACGGTGTCTGGCCAGTGATCCAGTTTATCCAGATCGTTGAGCAGCTCGTCAGCGTAAGCAGTGATTTTGATAAACCACTGCGGGATCTCTTTACGTTCAACTTTGGTATCGCAGCGCCAGCAGCAGCCGTCGATAACTTGTTCGTTCGCCAGTACGGTCTGGTCGTTCGGGCACCAGTTGACCGCAGAAGTCTTCTTATATACCAGGCCTTTTTTATACAGCTCGGTGAAGAATTTCTGTTCCCAACGGTAGTATTCCGGCGTACAGGTTGCCAGCTCGCGGCTCCAGTCATAACCAAAGCCCAGCATTTTGAGCTGGTTTTTCATATACGCGATGTTGTCGTACGTCCACGGTGCCGGAGCGGTGTTGTTTTTCACCGCCGCGCCTTCCGCAGGCAGACCAAACGCGTCCCAGCCGATCGGCTGCAGGACGTTTTTGCCCAGCATACGCTGGTAGCGGGCGATCACGTCACCGATGGTGTAGTTACGTACGTGGCCCATGTGTAGTCGACCAGAAGGATAGGGAAGCATAGACAGGCAGTAATACTTCTCTTTGCTCTCGTCTTCGGTTACTTCAAATGTGCGCTTCTCATCCCAATGAAGCTGTACTTTGGATTCTATCTCTTCCGGGCGGTATTGCTCTTGCATGGCAGCCAGTGGTCCTGTTTTCAATACGGCTACAAATGTAGCGTTGAGGTGGTTTTTCAGATCCGCATAGCATAGCCCAAACGTCCGCGTCAAAACAGCCTTTCGCGCACTCGACGTTGAAATGATGCCCGGATTATTCATACATTAATTTACAGAGTTTGTGGGCGTATTAGCAAAGCAAGGAACAAAGAACGTCTATTATTATAGTCAGTTAACGACCCGGGAGATGAAACGATGAACAAGGTTGCTCAATATTACCGTGAACTGGTCGCGTCACTGAGCGAACGCCTGCGCAATGGCGAACGTGATATCGACGCACTGGTGGAACAGGCGCGCGAGCGCGTAATAAAAACAGGGGAGTTAACGCGAACCGAGGTCGATGAGCTGACGCGAGCTGTAAGACGTGACCTGGAAGAGTTCGCCATGAGCTATGAAGAGAGCCTGAAAGAAGAATCTGACAGCGTCTTTATGCGGGTGATTAAAGAAAGCTTATGGCAGGAGCTGGCAGATATCACCGATAAAACGCAGCTTGAATGGCGCGAAGTTTTCCAGGACCTCAATCATCATGGGGTTTATCACAGCGGAGAAGTGGTCGGGCTGGGAAATCTGGTCTGCGAGAAATGTCACTTCCATCTCCCGATCTACACACCGGAAGTGCTGACGCTATGCCCGAAATGTGGTCATGACCAGTTCCAGAGACGCCCGTTTGAGCCGTAATAGTCTGATTTCGCACAGCAATAAAGAGAATATGGGCCGAATGAAATTCCCCGGCCCTTGTTTTTATCTCTACAGTAAATCTTCAGTCTCACGAATTTCCTGACTGACATCTCTGGTTCCGGATGACTGAACTTTACGATACAGGTCGAGAGCCTGTCGGAGATCGACAGGTCTTCCTTCTCCGTAGTGATACATAATGGCCAGGTTATACCAGGCAGTGGCGTCATTGCATTCAGCGGCTTTCGTAAACCATTCAAAGGCAGCCTGATAATCTTTCTCAACGCCTTGTCCGTGTTTATACATATAACCGATGTTGACGTAAGCGCCGACGCTTTCCTGAGCGGCAGCCTTCAGATACCAGTACATCGCTTGCTTATAGTCCTGGTCCACCCCTTCGCCAGCGTTATAATCCCATGCAATTTGAAACTGGGCGTGCCGATTACCCTGCTGTGCGCTTTTCAAATACCAGAATGCGGCGAGTGTCTTGTTTTGAGCAACGCCTTTTCCGTCTTCATAAAGATCGGCCAGATTGTTTTGCGCGTCACTATGGCCTTGTAATGCAGCTTGTTTGTACCAGAAAAATGCCAGCGCATAGTCTTTTGCGACTCCGTTGCCATTTCTGTACATCCACCCAAGATTATTTTGCGCATAAGACATTCCGCTCTCCGCGGCTATCTGATACCAGACAACCGCTTCTTTATAATTGGGGGCTTCTCCACGATCCAGTGTCCAGCCAAGGGCGTTGGAAGCGAAAGTATGGCCTTGTAGGGCAGCTTTTTTCAGCCAGAAGATGGCTTGCTCATTATCTTTATGACGGCTTTTATCCTCGGTATACTTTTGCCCTAAGGAATACTGTGCTTCACAATGACCTTGCTCAGCGGACAGCTTCAGCCAGTAAAAGGCTTTTTCGTCGTCCGGAGAATCAATTGCGCTATCGCGATTATAATAAAACCCAACAATATATTGAGCCTCGCAATCGCCTTTTTCAGCACGTTCGATAATCTCATCTATTGATAAATTATCGCAGCAACTTGACGTGAAAATCATTATCATTTCCTTATGGTTGCAGATAAAACATATTATATTTTTATGTGTTCCATTTTTGCGTAAGCCTTATTTTATGCGTATTATGTCGCGTCAGAAAAGTATAAATAAACGAGCCTCGCAATGCGGCTAATATTCATTTAATGAATATTTAAGGATAAATTATATGGACATGGAGTCGCAAAAAATATTGTTTGCACTTTCCACTCCGATGGAAATACGCAATGAATGCTGTTTACCTTCGCATTCATCACCCAAAATGTATTTAGGTACATGCTTTTTTGACCTTTCTTCCTCCTGGGGAATTGATGCCCGTGATGACCTGCTGCGCACAATTCACCGAATGATCGATAACGGTCATGCCGCTCGGTTGGCAGGGTTTTATCACCGCTGGTTTCGTTATTCGCCATGTGAATGGCGTGACTATCTTGCTGAACTAAATGAGCAAGGTCAGGCTTATGCGCAATTTGTCGCCAGCACCGCCGAATGCTGTGGTGAGGGAGGAATTAAAGCCTGGGATTATGTCCGGATGGGTTTTTTAAGCCGAATGGGCGTACTTAATAACTGGTTGAGCGAAGAAGAAAGTCTATGGATCCAGTCGCGCATTCATCTACGGGCTCTACGTTATTATCGTAACTGGCGGCAATACTTTGCCGGTTATACCTTTGGTCGGCAATATTGGCAGTCTCCCGAAGATGATCATCTGCAGTTATTACGCGAATTCTTAGCGCGTAAAGAATACGACGATTCCGGCAATGATATGTTTTATCAATTATTTGCCAGTGATGATGCGTATTACCCTACCTTGTCCTGGCAACCATTGGCTTACTATTCTGCATGCCCGGAAACGCTTAAGGATATGAGCGACCTATGAAAAATTGCTGGAAGATTCTCGAAATAGAGGAAACGACTGACGTCGATATTATCCGCCGCGCTTATCTGGCGCTGTTACCGTCCTTTCATCCAGAAACCGATCCGCAGGGTTTTAAACAACTTCGTCAGGCGTATGAGGAGGCGCTACGGATTGCGCAGTCGCCTGCTAAATCTGTTTGGCAACCAGAAGAATATGAGGTAGCAGAACATGAAATTCTGCTCGCCTTTCGTGCGTTACTTGCCTCTGATAGCGAACGTTTTCTGCCCTCCGCCTGGCAGCGATTCATTCAGCAATTAAATTATTGCTCGATGGAAGAGATTGATGAATTACGCTGGTCGCTGTGCACAATCGCCATGAACACTGCCCATTTATCCTTCGAGTGCGTGGTGTTATTAGCAGAAAGATTGCGGTGGTTGCAGGAGGAAAACGTCGGGGAAATAGACGAAGAAGAACTGGAATCCTTTTTATATGCCATTGCGAAGGGGAATGTTTTTAACTTCCAGACCATTCTGCATCTGCCCGTTGCCGTGCAAAATGACACCATCGATTTTTACCAAATGTTCGCTCGGATTTGGTCATCGCATCCAGAATGGCTGACATTGTATTTAGCGCAACATCGCGCAGTGATTATCCCCGATGATGCAAAACTGCACAGAAATTTACTCCGCTGGTATAGCGCAGGTCGCCTGGGAATTCCCGAACTCCTGGATTACGCCCGGTCGTGGCGGGAAGCTGAATCTGATAATGAAGATGCGCGTTATTATGAATACGCACAACGCGTCTATTGTGGAGAAGGCGAAAGCTTGCTGGCAGAACTTTGTGACTACTGGCGCGAGTATCCCTCCACCCAGGCGGATGCTTTAATATTGCAATGGTGCCGTCAGCATCGGGTCGATTATTACCCGTTAGTGGTGATGATGATTGAAGCTCGTGAACTGGTTAACGATCAGGGAAAACCGCTACTTTATATCCCCGGCGACAGCGCCCGTACGCGTTTTCATTTATACGAAATACTCAGCGATGAAAAACTCTCTGCTCTGGGGCGTTCACTGGTCGAGATGGTTTTGCACAAAGGACGTAAGCCGCGGATCTCACTCACGCGTGATACAGAACATCCCTTATGGCCATTATATTTAGTTGCCAAACAATTAGTGCAGGCGAACCAACCAACCGAAGAATCATTAATGCCGATTGTGAGCCGCCTTGATGCAGAAGATCGTTGTCCACTGGAAGCATTAATTATTCGTCGATTATTAATTCAGGCGGCGAATTTTACCGAGAAGCAAACTGTTGAACCGGAGCCGCAACCGCAGCCAATGCCCGTTGACGATGGTGGGCCAGGCTGTCTGGGCATCATTAAAATTATTTTCTATATTTTTATCTTTGCTGGTTTGATAGGGAAAATACTCCATCTGTTCGGTTGACAGTCGACGTTAATGTGCGGGAAGCCCGGCAAGTAATCTTTCCGCATTTTTGTAATGTTGTTTGGCGGCCAGTTTTAACCATTTTTGAGATTCATAATGGTTAACATTAATACCTGAGCCATTTCTGTAGATCAAACCTAAAGTATATTGAGCATGAGCATACCCTTGTTCAGCTGCTTCCTTATACCAGAGAATTGCTTTACGGGTGTCGGGTTTGACCCCCAGACCTTTGAGGTAGATCCACCCCAGTTTGCTTTGTGCGCGCGGATTTTCCTGTTCTGCTGATTGCTCATACCAGTATCTCGCCTGTGTATAATCCAGTGGTTTACCGTCGCTACCATGAAGATAAAATTCTCCAAGGCGATATTGCGACGTTGAGTGACCATGAATCGCGGAAAGCTCCGTGGCCGCCGTGGTAAACGGTAGACTGCCCGGTGAGCTTAAATAATCAAAGGCATAATTCACCATGGCTTTATCACGCAACGTTGTTTTCTTGGGTTGGCTAATACAGGTAATTGCTGCAACTATAAATATTGCGAATATATACATTAATTTTTTATTCATATGTGAATGCTTCGATTTTCTTTTTATTTTGAAAGCGTCAAGTTTATACTCATCAATAATAAAAAGTAGTCAGTTAATGCACTTAAGGGATTATTAACAAATGAATAAGGAAGAACAATATCTTCTTTTTGCGCTTTCTGCGCCCATGGAAATACTTAATCAGGGTTGCAAACCCGCGCATGACTCGCCAAAAATGTATACCGGGATAAAAGAATTCGATCTCTCATCATCCTGGGGAATAAATAATCGTGATGATTTAATTCAGACTATTTATCAGATGACTGATGATGGTCATGCCAATGATTTAGCTGGCTTATATCTGACATGGCATCGCTCTTCCCCTGAAGAGTGGAAAGCATTAATTGCTGGTGGCTCGGAGAGAGGGTTGATTTATACCCAATTCGTTGCCCAAACCGCTATGTGCTGTGGAGAAGGGGGAATCAAAGCCTGGGATTATGTTCGAATGGGGTTTCTGTCACGGGTCGGTGTGCTCAACAACTGGCTGACGGAAGAAGAGAGTTTATGGCTGCAATCGTGCGTCTATGTACGAGCTCACCATTACTATCACAGCTGGATGCACTATTTTTCCGCCTATTCGTTAGGACGTCTCTACTGGCAATCTTCTCAGTGCGAAGACAACACTTCGCTACGCGAGGCGCTAACCCTGTACAAATACGATAGCGCCGGGAGTCGGATGTTCGAAGAGCTGGCAGCGGGAAGCGATCGTTTCTATGCCACGCTTCCCTGGCAGCCATTAACTGTCCAGCCTGAATGCCCGGTAACGCTTAAGGATGTGAGCGACCTATGAAAACATGTTGGCAAATCCTCGAAATTGAAAGCACGACGCAAATAGACATTATCCGCCAGGCTTATCTTGCTCGCTTACCGTTATGTCATCCCGAAACCGATCCGCAGGGGTTTAAAGCATTACGCCAGGCCTATGAAGAGGCGCTGCGACTGGCGGTAAATCCTGTCGAGGAAGCAGATGATGAAGAAAAAGATGCCGCCGCTGAACATGAAATACTGCGTGCATTCAGGACATTACTGGATTCAGAAAGTGATCGTTTTCAGCCCTCCGCCTGGCAGAAATTTATTCAGCAATTAAATACCTGGAACATGGAGGATGTCGATCAATTACGCTGGCCGCTGTGTGCAATCGCTATAGAAGCGCGATATCTTTCATTAAATTGTGCTTCTTTGCTGGCAGAGCGTTTGAACTGGCATTCGTTTAATGACAGCGAAGGAATGGATGAGGAAGAAAGGGAGGCTTTTCTTGAGGCCATTCAGGCTGGTGATTGTTTCGATTTCCTTAGCCTTCTGGAATATCCCGTTGCGTTGCAGAACCAGACTGTTGAGTATTACTTCGCGCTGGAACGTTGCTGCCGTTACCATCCTGACTACGTCACTGCGTTTTTGGCGATGGAAGGTCCGTGGTTCATTCCTGATGATGCAAAGTTACATCGCAAACTGTTGCGCTGGTACAGCTCGGTGCAAACAGGTATGGCGGAACTCATTCCTGTAGCCAAACAGTGGCAAATGGAAGAACCAGAAAGCGAAGATGCCCGATATTACTTGTGTGCTCAAAGGTTGTACTGCGGCGAGGGGGAAAGCCTGCTTGCCGATCTCTGCGCGTACCGGGAAAGTTACCCATCTACACAAGCTGATAATTTGTTGTTGCAGTGGAGCAAGCGTCATTGCCCGGATTATTTCGCGTTATTAGTGATGGTTATCGAAGCGCGGAGCATGGTAGATGCGCAAGGTCAACCGCTGAAATATGTTCCTGGTGAGAGCGCCCGGACGCGGCTGTTATGGGCGGAAATTTTACATAGCGGAAAATTATCGCCGTTAGGTCAATCGTTTATTGAGTCGTTATTCTTCAAACGCAAAGCATGGGCGTGGTGGAAATCGAGAGTCGGTAGCGAGACAGAAGAAGATTCACCGTTACTGGATTTGTATCGGGTAGCGGAACAGGTAGTACTTGAAGCGTTTCCGAAACAAGAGATGCTGGCCCGTCTTAATACAAGGCTGGAAGGCGGAGATGCTCATCCATTAGAGGCCATTATCACCCGGTTGCTGTTGACGAAAGTAAAACTCGAGCCGGAGGATGAAGATGTCGATGAGCCAACACCTGAAAACCATGAAGAAAAAAATGATGAGGGTGAAAAACCACAGAGCATTACCAGCATTATCAAAATCAGTTTAACGGTGCTGGTTATAGGTTATGCTCTCGGCAAAATCGCGATGTTGTTTAGTTGACGATGTGTTTTTTGCGCCGATGCCGGATGCAGCATTTACGCCGCATCCGGCAGCCGTGATTATGAGGTCTCAATGGCTAAATAAACGCTCGCCCGCCGCCTGACCTCATCGACGCGGGCCATATCGTTTGACTGCAGCGCCGCATCAAAATCGGTGATCACCCGGCCAATCTCTTCTCGCTCGTCACCCAGCGCCCGCGCCCACAACTCTTCCAGTTTGGCTTTAAAGGTGCGATTGATGAGCATATCGCGCGGATAAATTTTCAATGCGGATAACCGCGTCCGACTCTCTTCAATCTGCTGCGCGCTCAATGTTACCGGGCTGTGGTTAATCACTCTGGACTTAACGCTGCCGTCTTCCAGAAGCACGTCAACTTCAAGCAACCCGTTGATATCATAACTAAAGCGAATATCAATCGACTGATAAGCCCCGGTTTTCTTCAACGGCACATCGAAGGATTCCACCAGAATGTTGTTTTTAACTTTGTGGTTTTCTCCCTGATAGACGTTAACCGTAATTGAATCCTGTTCCGGGTGCATGGTTGAATAAGTTTCTACACGCGACACGGGCACAGTGGTGTTTCGTTCAATAATCGGCGAGAAAATGCCGGAAACGCCCTGGCGGTTAACTTCAACGCCCAACGAGTAAGGGCAAATATCAGTGAGGATTACCTCTTCAATATCTTCACTGCGTAAGCGGCAGGCGGCCTGGATTGCTGCGCCCAGCGCGACAATGGTGCTCGGATCGTAACTTTGATACGGTAATTTGCCAAACAGACGCACGGCGATTCGCTGCACCAGCGGCATTTGTGACGCGCCGCCAACCAGCACCAGACTGTCGATTTGACTCGGCTTCAGACGTGCATCGCGCAACGCCTGTTCAATCGGCACTCGCAAGCGATTGAGCAGCGGCAACCACAAATCTTCCAGTTCGTTCTCGTAAAATTCGCACTCCCGCGTTTCATCCTGGTACTGCCAGCGAATGTGCAATGGCGATTGATTGCTACATTTTGCCGCTTCCACACAGGCGTACAAGGCTCCCAGTTCACTCTCGTTAAGCGTGGTCCTGGCGACATCCGCGCGTTTTAAAACCTCATCGACCAGCATATGGGTAAAATCTTCGCCACCAAGAAAGTTGTCGCCAGCGGAGGCGTGAACTTCAATCACCGGCGTGGCGTACTCAAGCACCGTAACGTCAAACGTGCCGCCACCGAGATCAAACACCAGCGAACGGGTATTTTGTTGGGTATGCAGGCCATACGCCATCGCAGCTGCTGTGGGTTCATTAATTAAGCGTACCGCATTTAACCCGGCTAACTCCGCTGCTAAACGGGTATGCTTGCGTTGTTCATCGCTGAAATAAGCCGGAACGGAGATCACCACATCTTTAATCGGACGTTGCAGAAATTCTTCGGCATCTTCTTTTAATGAGCGTAATACCAAAGAGGACAGTTCTGGCGCGTTAAATGTGTCGCTGCCTAACCGCCAGTTGGTATTACTGCCCATTGCACGTTTAAATAACGCTGCCGTTTTATCCGGATGCGAAGTACGCCGTGATACAGCCGGTTTTCCGACTAAAATATGATTATTTTCATCCATGCTAATTATGGATGGTGTTAAATATTCACCGAACTTATTTGGAATTAATTGCGCGGCACCGTCTTTCCAGACGGCAATTAAACTATTGGTAGTGCCGAGATCGATACCAATGGCGAGTTCTGCATTATCCATTGCATTTATATCTTGAAAGAAAAAGAGATAAACAGATTAAGACCACCCAGGTAACGCGTGGTGATCTTAATCAATGACGTGTGTTAAGCGTAAAATTTCAGACGATCAGCCAGTAAATCAACAAAGCCCTGACGATCAACATCGACCATTACAGTGGCGTTCGGTTTATTGCCAGTCAGATAATAATAATCAACAACCGTCATACCCTGGCTATATTTCCCCTGTGTTTCCACGCCAACCCAGCGCTCAACAGAGGTAAACAACTCGGGTTTCAACAGCCAGGCGATGGTGCATGGGTCATGCAGCGGTGCACCGACAAAGCCCCATTTTTCGTCTTTATGATATTCGAGGAAGAAATCCAGCAGTTCGGCAACAATGGTTGAAACAGGGTTGCCAATCGCGCGGAAACGCTCGGTGTCTTCAACGTGGATTTGTGCTTTGTGAGTAACATCCAGACCGGCCATCACCACTGGGATCCCTGACTGGAAGACAATTTCTGCCGCTTCCGGGTCAACGTAAATATTAAATTCAGCCGCAGGCGTCCAGTTACCAAGCCCCATTGCGCCGCCCATAATCACGATACGGGCAATTTTGCTATGCAGTTCCGGATGGCTATTGAGCAGCAAGGCAACGTTAGTTTGCGGTCCGGTAGACACAATCGTGACAGGTTCCGCACTTTCGCGCAGCGTTTTCGCCATCAGCTCTACCGCCGTACAGTTTTGCGGTGCGAACGTCGGTTCCGGTAATGCCGGGCCATCCAGACCGCTTTCGCCGTGCACATTGTCCGCGATAATCAACTCACGCATTAACGGTTTTACCGCGCCGCCTGCTACCGGAATATCGGTGCGATTAAGCAAGGTCAGCATACGAAGAACATTGCGTAAGGTTTTTTCTGGTGTCTGGTTTCCGGCGGAAGACGTAATTGCTTTGACATCAAGCTCTGGTGAGGCGAGGGCGAGAACTATTGCGATAGCGTCGTCATGACCTGGGTCGCAATCTAACAGAATTGGCAGTGCCATTGTTGCTCCTTGTTGTGTGCTTCTTTGCGACAAGGGTAACGCCAGGATGTAACAGATACGAGGGGCGAAACGATAAAGCGTGAGATGGCGCGCACTTGGGTATGCGCGCCAGAGTGATTAATGCAGGATTTTCGCGAGGAAGTCTTTCGCGCGGTCCGATTTCGGATCATCGAAGAAAGCGTCTTTCGGCGAGTCTTCGACAATTTTACCCTCGTCCATAAAGATCACCCGATTCGCCACTTTACGGGCAAAACCCATTTCGTGGGTCACCACCATCATGGTCATTCCTTCGTTTGCCAGTTCCACCATCACGTCCAGCACTTCGTTGATCATCTCCGGATCCAGCGCCGATGTCGGTTCGTCGAACAGCATCGCAATAGGATCCATACACAACGCGCGAGCGATTGCCACACGCTGCTGCTGACCGCCGGAAAGCTGCGCCGGAAATTTATTGGCATGTGCGGAAAGTCCCACGCGCTCCAGCAATTTCAATGCTTTTTCACGAGCGGGCGCTTTATCGCGTTTAAGCACTTTCACCTGCGCCAGGGTCAGGTTTTCGATAATCGACAGATGAGGGAACAGCTCGAAATGCTGGAATACCATCCCGACGCGGGAACGCAGCTTTGCCAGATCGGTTTTCTTGTCATTAACCACGATACCATCGACGGTGATTTCACCTTGCTGCACTGGTTCGAGGCCGTTGACGGTTTTAATCAGCGTTGATTTGCCGGAACCAGACGGGCCGCAAACCACCACCACTTCGCCTTTTTTCACTTCGGTTGAGCAGTCGGTCAGCACCTGAAAGTGACCATACCATTTTGAAACATTTTTCAGGGTAATCATTATGCTGTCCTTCTTTTCAAGTAGCTGACCAACAACGACGCGCTAAGACTAATAACGAAATAAACAAATCCGGCAAACAGGATCATCTCAACCTGCGTACCATCACGCTCACCAATGGTTGAGGCGGTACGGAAGAAATCGGCCAGAGATAACACATACACCAGTGAGGTATCCTGGAACAGTACGATGCCCTGAGTGAGCAGAAGCGGCACCATCGCGCGGAACGCCTGCGGCAGAATAATCAGTTTCATCGACTGCCAGTGAGTCATTCCCAACGCCAGCGCGGCGCTCGACTGACCACGAGAAATACTTTGAATACCAGCACGGATAATCTCTGAATAGTAGGCCGCTTCAAACATCGAAAACGCCACCATCGCCGAAATTAAACGGATATCATTTTTTGGTGATAATCCCAGCACGTTTTGCAGAAAACCTGGCACGATCAGGTAAAACCACAGCAAAACCATAACTAAAGGAATCGAGCGGAATACGTTAACGTAGGCTTTGGCAAACCACGCTACGGGCGCAAAGCTGGACAAGCGCATCACCGCCAGCATGGTGCCCCACAAAATACCAATCACGACTGCCGTGACGGTGATTTTCAGCGTGATCACCAGCCCGTCGAGCAGATATGGCAGGGAAGGGACAATGGAACTCCAGTCAAACTCGTACATTATTTGCCCCCCATGTTGCCAGGCAGGCGAACTTTACGTTCAACCAGCGTCATTACCAGCATGATAACCGCGTTAATCAACACATACGCCAGCGTAATAGCGGTAAACGACTCCCAGGCGTGGGCTGAGTAATCAAGCAATTTACCCGCCTGCGCCGCCATATCCACCAGACCAATAGTCGAGGCGATGGCGGAGTTTTTCACCAGGTTCATCATCTCGGAAGTCATCGGCGGGACGATAACGCGATACGCGTTAGGCAACAGCACGTATCGATAAGCCTGCGGTAGCGTCAGGCCCATCGCCAGCGCGGCATTTTTTTGCCCACGCGGCAACGACTGAATGGCGGCGCGTACCTGTTCGCAAACACGGGCGGCGGTAAACAGCCCCAGGCAGAGCATGGATGAAAGGAAAAACTGAATATTGGGATCCAGCTCGGCCTTAAACCACATGCCGATTTTCTCCGGCAACAGCTCCGGGATCACCAGATACCAGGTAAAGAATTGCACAATCAACGGCACGTTGCGGAACAGTTCGACATACAACGTACCCAGACCGGAGAGAAAACGGTTTGGAACGGTACGTAAAATGCCGAAAAATGAACCGACGAGGAAAGCGATAATCCAGGCGCAGATCGACAAAGCGATCGTCACCTGAAAACCACTCCAGATCCAACCAAGATAGGTGGTGTTGCCGAACGGGGCTTGTTGTAAAAAAATACCCCAGTTCCAGTCTATAGACATAAATCTACTCCAGAAAAAAGAGGGTAGCAGCGTTAACTGCTACCCTCGAAGATTGTTACCCAGCGTATTGCGGTTTTCAGGCCCGATGGGGAACGACCATCAGGCGTATAGTCTGTCCGTGCTACGTAACAATCGAGAGGGCTGGAATTTCCGCCCCTGGTTCTTGTAATTAGTTCAGTGCTTTGTCATTCGGTTCTTTGAACAGTGCTTTCATTTCGTCTGACAGTTCGAAATTCATGTTCAGGTTTTTCGGCGGAATTGGATTTTTGAACCATTTATCAAACCATTTTTCCGCTTCACCGGAAGTCTGCACCTGAGCGATAGTGTCATCCATCAGCTTTTTGAACTGCGGATCATCTTTACGCAACATGCAACCGTAGGCTTCCTGAGACTGCGGCTTGCCGACGATATCCCAGTTGTCTGGTTTCTTCGCTTTCGCACGTTCACCGGCCAGCAGAGCGTCATCCATCATAAAGGCAACGGCACGACCGCTTTCCAGGGTACGGAAAGAGTCACCGTGATCTTTGGCGCTAATGATGCGCATATTCATTTTTTGCTCTTCATTCAGTTTGTTGAGCAAAACTTCAGAAGTAGTGCCGGAAGTGACGACTACGGCTTTGCCTTTCAGGTCGGCAAAATCTTTGATATCGCCGCCCTTTTTGGTCAGCAGGCGCGTACCGACCACGAAAATAGTATCAGAGAAAGCCGCCTGTTTTTGGCGTTCGACGTTGTTGGTGGTAGAACCACATTCAAAATCGAAAGTGCCGTTTTGCAGCAGTGGAATACGGTTTTGTGAGGTAATCGGAATCAGTTTTACCTGCAAGTCCGGTTTGTTGAGTTTCTTTTTCACTGCTTCAACAATGGCGTTGGAGTAATCCTGCGAGTAACCCACCACTTTTTGCTGATTGTCGTAATAAGAGAAAGGTACTGAAGATTCACGGTGACCGACGACAATCACGCCGTTTTTGGCGATTTTGTCCAGCGTACTGCCCGCTACCGGGGCGGCGTCATCTGCCTGTGCCAGTCCTGCGGAAAGCGCCAGGGCGAGGATTGCTGTGGCAGGTTTACGTAATTGCATATCCAACTCCTTTATCTTCTGCGTTAAGAACGCATGGATACCCGTTGTGAGTGTTTGTGTTGTTATCGTCTGCAACTTTATTGTGCAGTGTTGTGCTTGTTAGGTAACATTTAGTTTGGCTAAATGTAAAGATATTGATGTTTTATTGTTTGTTTTTGCGAGGTGCACCGCACCATTCCGAAGCAAAATTCTTAAAATGCACTCTTTTGGTGCTACCGCTGATTTGTGGTGGTGCAACCCGGTTGCGTCGCGGCTGATTTCATTGCTTACACAGTAAATAAAGCAACTTACATGCCAAAAAATACTTATGGGTGAATTAATTACGATTGTAATTTCAGGCTGAAAAAGTCATATTTCGGACAGAGTTATCTTTTCGGCATGGGACGTTTGCCGGGATGATAACTGCACACGGGAAAAATGCTTTTTACCTGTCTTTTCAAGGAAGAAACACCTTATGTCTGCATCTTCGGTTAAGCCGTTAAATGTTCAATTACCCGCAATAACCCTTATCCTTTTTGCGCTCTGTGTTGGGATATTTTGTTACCTCGCACAATGGATGAGTTATGAAGAAGTCGATCAATCCGCACTCATCCATCTCGGTGCTAACGTTGCTTCTCTCACGTTGTCGGGTGAATCCTGGCGCTTATTTAGCAGTGTCTTTCTGCACAGTAGTTTTTCCCATTTGCTGATGAATATGTTTGCACTCCTGGTGGTGGGGGCAGTGGCGGAACGGATACTGGGAAAATGGCGACTTCTGATTATTTGGTTATTCTCCGGCGTCTTTGGTGGGCTCATCAGCGCCTGTTATGCGTTACGCGATAGTGATCAGATAGTCATCAGCGTTGGGGCGTCCGGGGCAATTATGGGAATAGCTGGCGCTGCGTTAGCAACACAGCTTGCTTCAGGTGCGGGCACATACCATAAAAACCAGCGGCGAGTATTTTCTCTGTTGGGTATGGTGGCGCTGACACTGTTGTATGGTGCCCGGCAAGCAGGAATAGATAATGCTTGTCACATTGGCGGCCTGATTGCGGGTGGCGCAATGGGTTGGCAGAGAGCGCGTTTATCTGGGCAAAACCGGCTTGTTACGGAAGGTGGGATTATTGTTGCGGGTAGTCTTCTTCTGACCGGGGCTATCTGGCTTGCGCAGCAGCAGATTGATGAGTCAGTTTTACAAGTCAGGCAAAGCCTGCGTGAAGAGTTTTATCCGCAGGAGATTGAACAAGAGCGACGACAAAAAAAACAACAGTTAGCGGAGGAACGCAACGCCCTCAGGGAAACATTATCCGCTCCGGTAAGTCGTGAACAGGCCAGTGGTGATTTGCTCGCTGAGATTGCCGATATCCATGATATGGCGATCAGTCGGGATGGTAATACGTTGTATGCCGCAATTGAAGACACCAACAGCATTGTTGTTTTTGACCTCGGACAAAAGAAAATCCTGCATACCTTTACAGCGCCCATAGCGAAAGAAAAGTCAGTCAAACATTGTGGTGGCTGTAAAGATCAGGGCGTCAGATCGCTGGCATTAAGCCCGGATGAAAAGTTGATTTATGCGACTTCATTTGAAGCGAATGCGTTATCGGTCATTAACGTGGCGACAAGGGAGATTATTCAGTCGATTACCACCGGTGCACATCCTGACAGTCTTATCCTCTCGCGTGATGGTACAAAAGCCTGGGTGATGAATCGCACCAGTAATAGTGTGTCAGCGATTGATCTGGTGACTTATCAGCATGTGGCGGATATCCCGCTGGAGAAATACGACGGGACGGGGACGAGTAATAAACCTGGTGCCTGGGTTATGGCTCTTTCCCCGGATGAAAAAATATTGTTGATACCCGGTATGGTCAGAGGTGACATTGTACGCATCAATACCATCACGCATCAGAAAGAAAGCTATCCGGCTAGTGATGCGCGAGGAACGATATCGGCGATGCGTTTTCGACCTGAAAACGGGGATGTAATTTTTGCCGACAGCCAGGGGATTTCACGTATAAGCGTAGGGGATCAACAAGCCAGCATTATGACGCAATGGTGTAGCAGGAGCGTTTATTCCGTTGAGGGTATTAGCCCGGACGGTCAGTATTTAGCGTTGGTGTCATATGGCCTGCAAGGTTATGTCATCCTGCTCAATATTAATGCCGGGCAGATTATTGGCGTTTATCCTGCCAGCTACGTTAATCACCTTCGTTTTTCAGCGGATGGTAGAAAAATATTTGTTATGGCGAAGAACGGGTTGATCCAACTGGACAGGACGCGCTCGCTTGATCCGCAGGCAATTATTCGTCATCCCCAATATGGCAATGTGGCTTGTATCCCTGAACCGTAAGAAAAAGGGGCATGATAACCATGCCCCAAAGCTCAATGAGAAAGTACGTTTTGCTCATGCAGGATACATCAGGCACATCAACGTTTACGTGCTCGCAGACTCATCAGCACAGCGGCAAAACCAAACAGTGCCGTCAGCACCCACAGCGGCCAGTTGCCGGTACGTGCGTATGGTGTGAGTCCGGTGGTCGGCGTCACATTAGTGGTTAACACCTCGCGGGTGAACTGCGGGATCATCGCCTGAATCTCACCCTGCGGGCCAATCACCGCCGTAATGCCGTTGTTGGTGCTGCGCAACAGTGGGCGCGCCAGCTCCAGCGCACGCATTCGCGCCATCTGGAAGTGTTGCCATGGACCAATAGATTTACCAAACCACGCATCGTTGGAGATAGTCAGCAGATAGTCGGTATCCGGGCGGAAGTTATCGCGCACTTGCTCGCCAAGAATGATCTCGTAGCAAATGGCCGCAGTAAGCTCAATACCATTTACCGACAGCGGCGGCTGGATATATGGCCCACGGCTGAACGACGACATCGGCAGATCAAAGAACGGTGCTAACGGACGCAGAATCGACTCCAGCGGGACAAACTCGCCAAACGGCACCAGATGGTTTTTGTTATAGCGATCGGCTGATTCGTAGCTGTACGGTGCACCTTTACCCAGTGTGATGATGGTGTTGTAGGTATCGTAGCGGTTCTGCTTATTGAGACGCGCGTCGACAATCCCGGTTACGAGCGAGCTACCTTTATCGCGCAACTCACCGTCCAGTGCTTTGAGGAACGGTTGCTGATTAATTTCCAGATCGGTTATCGCCGACTCCGGCCAGATAATCAACGATGATTTGCCCATCAGCGGAGCCGTTGCGTTGTAGTAAATCTTCAGCGTATTAAGAAGCTGATCTCCATCCCATTTCAGTGATTGCGGAATATCGCCCTGAACCATCGAAACCTGAATGGTTTTCTCCGGTTGTGGGGTAAACCATTGGATGTAACGCAGCGGGAAGGGTAGGGCAAACAGCACGACGGCCACCACCAGCGGACGCCAGTTGCGTTTGACCAACGCCAGTGCCAGCAGGCCACTAACCATCATCAGCAGGAAGTTAATGGCTTCCACGCCCATTATCGGTGCCAGCCCTTTTAACGGGCCATCAATCTGGCTATAGCCGAACTGTAACCACGGGAAGCCTGTCAGTACCCAACCGCGCAGAAACTCGGTCACTTGCCAGAGAGAAGGGGCGGCAATCGCCACGCGCAGCCAGGTGGTTTTCGGCCACAGACGCGACAGCACGCCAGCAAACAGTCCGGTATACAGCGACAAATACGCCGCCAGCAGCACCACCAGGAAGATGTTAACCGGGCCAGGCATCCCGCCAAAGGTCGCGATGCTGACATAGACCCAGTTAATACCGCTGCCAAAGAGGCCAAATCCCCAGCAAAAGCCAATAGCGGCAGACTGGAGTGGACGGCGGTTAAAGGTCAACGCCTGAAGCCCCATCAACGAAATAATCGCCGCAGGCCAGACGTCGTAAGGAGAGAAGGCCAGCGTTCCGCAGGCACCGAATAATAACGCCAGCAGCAGGCGAATGCGCTGGCGTTCAATTAATGAGGCAAAAGCCATGTAGTTATCTATCCAGTTTCGGTTTTATTCATCCAGCTTCGGCTGGGGTGAGTCATCCGGGATTTTGACATGAACCTGAATAATACGCCGACTGTCGGCCATCGCCACTTTGAACTGGTAACCGTCGATGTCGATAGTTTCGCCACGCGCCGGAAGATGCCCAAATGCCTGCATCACCAGACCACCGATAGTGTCAACCTCTTCATCGCTAAAGTGGGTGCCGAACGCTTCGTTGAAGTCTTCAATGGAAGCCAGTGCGCGCACGGTCCAGGTATGACGACTCAGCTGACGGAAGTCGATATCATCTTCTTCGTCATACTCGTCTTCAATCTCACCAACAATTAGTTCCAGGATGTCTTCAATGGTCACCAGACCGGAAACCCCACCGAATTCGTCAATAACGATCGCCATGTGGTAACGCTGAGAGCGAAACTCTTTCAGCATCCGGTCTACGCGCTTACTTTCAGGAACGACAACCGCCTGACGTAACACTTTGTCCATGCTGAAGGCTTCAGCATCGCTGCGCATAAACGGCAGCAAGTCTTTCGCCATCAGAATCCCTTCAATGTGATCTTTGTCTTCGCTAATCACCGGGAAACGTGAGTGGGCGGACTCGATGATGACATCAAGGCATTCGTCCAGCGTCTGGTTGCGTTTCAGGGTAATCATCTGGGAGCGGGGGATCATGATGTCGCGAACGCGTTGGTCTGCGATGTCCATCACCCCTTCGAGCATATCGCGCGTATCTTCGTCGATAAGGTCGTTCTGCCCGGAATCACGGATCAGCGCCAGCAGTTCGTCACGGTTTTTCGGTTCACCGTGGAAAAGTTGGCTGAGTAACAGGGAGAAAAATCCCTTCTTGTTGCTTATCGTGTCACTACTGTGTGAATTGTCGTCGCTCATGGCGTCGTATGGGTTCTCATGTTAGTTAATCAAAACGCCGTCGTTAATCACCAACGGCGGGGACGTCTGCCAGTCAAATGCCTGGCAAATTATTCTTTCTCGGCAATGTACGGATCCTCATAGCCCAGAGCAAGCATAATCTCTGTTTCGAGGGCTTCCATTTCTTCTGCTTCGTCATCTTCGATGTGATCGTAACCTAACAAATGCAGACTGCCGTGCACCACCATATGCGCCCAGTGCGCCTCCAGTGGTTTGCCTTGCTCCTGAGCTTCCTTCTCAACCACCTGACGGCAGATAACCAGATCGCCCAGTAGCGACATCTCCATGCCAGGCGGCACTTCAAACGGGAAGGAGAGCACGTTGGTCGGCTTATCCTTACCGCGATAGGTCAGATTCAGACTGTGGCTTTCGGCGGTATCGACCACGCGAATAGTCACTTCCGATTCTTCCTGAAACTGCGGGATCACCGCATTCAGCCATGTTTGAAACTGGCTCTCTTCCGGTAACCCGGAATTATCTTCACATGCCAGTTGTAAATCGAGGATCACCTGACTCATTTTTGTTCCTGTTCTTCGCGCTTGCGTTCTGCCGCCAGCGCCGCTTTTCGTTTTTGTTCGGCTTCTTCCCAGGCTTCATAGGCGTTAACGATACGCGCCACCACAGGGTGACGAACCACGTCTTCGCTGTGGAAGAAGTTAAAGCTGATCTCTTCGACATCGGCCAGCACTTCGATGGCGTGACGTAAGCCTGATTTAGTATTACGCGGCAGGTCGATCTGTGTGACGTCGCCGGTGATAACCGCTTTTGAGTTAAAACCGATACGGGTCAGGAACATCTTCATCTGTTCGATGGTGGTGTTCTGGCTCTCATCGAGAATGATAAACGCGTCGTTCAGCGTACGACCACGCATATAGGCCAGCGGCGCGACTTCAATAACGTTGCGCTCAATCAGTTTCTCAACTTTCTCAAAGCCCAGCATTTCAAACAGCGCGTCGTACAGCGGGCGCAGATACGGGTCTACTTTCTGGCTTAAATCGCCAGGCAGGAAGCCCAGTTTCTCACCGGCTTCGACCGCCGGACGAGTCAGCAGAATACGGCGAATCTCCTGACGCTCCAGGGCATCAACTGCCGCAGCCACTGCCAGGTAGGTTTTACCCGTACCCGCCGGGCCAACGCCGAAGGTAATGTCATGGTCGAGAATATTGGCGATGTACTGCGCCTGGTTTGGCGTGCGCGGCTTAATTACGCCGCGTTTGGTTTTGATATTGACCGCTTTGCCGTACTCCGGCACGCTCTCCGCACTTTGCTCCAGTACTCGCGCTTCTTTAATCGCAAGGTGGATCTGTTCCGGTTCGATATCCTGAATCTGACCGCGCATCGGGGCTGTATCGACATACAGGCTACGCAGAATGTCTGCCGCAGCGGTGACGCAAATCGGACGGCCGGTCAGTTTAAAGTGGTTGTCGCGGCGATTGATCTCGATGCCGAGACGGCGTTCGAGCTGCTTGATGTTGTCATCAAACGGGCCGCACAGGCTCAACAGACGCGCGTTGTCTGCTGGCTCCAGGGTGATTTCGCGAGTGTCTATGTTCAAACCGTTCCTCTTATCTGTATGTCGCCGGAAGCTGAACATTCACCGGCCTATAAGGAAATTATTCACGCCACAGGAAAAAGGCGCAAGCATTGCGATAAAGATGGGGATAAAGAGAGAAAAAACAAGGCCCACCGGAACGGCGGGCCTGAGAATTACGGCTGATAATAACCCACGCCAAGGTCGTTTTCTTTGCGGGTACGGGCAATCACCGATTCCGGTGTTTCTGCCACGCGCAGACCCATTTCATCTTCAGTACGCACCACTTTACCGCGCAGAGAGTTCGGGTAGACGTCGGTAATTTCTACATCGACGAATTTACCGATCATATCCGGTGTGCCCTCGAAGTTGACCACGCGGTTATTTTCGGTACGCCCGGAAAGCTCCATGATGCTCTTACGCGAAGTCCCTTCTACCAGAATACGCTGGGTGGTGCCGAGCATCCGGCGGCTCCACGCCATCGCTTGCTGATTAATGCGCTCTTGCAGAATATACAGACGCTGCTTCTTCTCTTCTTCCGGAACATCATCCACCATATCGGCGGCGGGCGTCCCCGGACGTGCAGAGAAGATAAAGCTGTAGCTCATGTCGAAATTGACGTCGGCAATCAGCTTCATCGTTTTCTCGAAGTCTTCGGTGGTTTCGCCAGGGAAGCCAACAATGAAGTCAGAACTGATCTGAATATCCGGACGCGCCGCACGCAGTTTACGGATGATCGCTTTGTACTCCAGCGCCGTGTGAGTACGGCCCATCAGGTTCAGAATGCGATCGGAACCGCTTTGTACCGGCAGATGCAGGAAGCTCACCAGCTCAGGCGTGTCGTGGTACACTTCGATGATATCGTCGGTGAATTCGATCGGATGGCTGGTGGTAAAGCGAATACGATCGATCCCGTCGATCGCAGCAACCAGACGCAGCAGATCGGCAAACGATCCGGTGGTGCCGTCGTAGTTTTCACCACGCCAGGCGTTCACGTTCTGACCGAGCAGGTTGACTTCACGCACGCCCTGAGCAGCAAGCTGGGCAATCTCAAACAGAATATCGTCAGACGGACGGCTTACCTCTTCACCACGGGTGTAAGGCACCACGCAGTAGGTACAATATTTATTGCAGCCTTCCATGATGGAGACAAACGCGGTCGGCCCTTCGGCGCGCGGTTCCGGTAGACGGTCAAACTTCTCGATTTCCGGGAAGCTGATATCTACAACCGGGCTGCGGTCGCCGCGCACGGAGTTGATCATCTCCGGCAGACGGTGCAGCGTTTGCGGCCCAAAAATAATATCGACATAGTGGGCGCGCTGGCGAATGTGCTCGCCTTCTTGCGATGCCACGCAGCCACCGACGCCGATAATCAGGTCTGGATTCTTCTCTTTTAACAGTTTCCAGCGACCCAACTGATGGAAGACTTTTTCCTGAGCCTTCTCGCGGATTGAGCAGGTGTTCAGCAGCAGCACATCCGCTTCTTCCGCCACGTCGGTCAGTTGATAGCCGTGGGTGGCATCCAGCAGATCGGCCATCTTCGATGAATCGTACTCGTTCATCTGACAGCCCCAGGTTTTAATATGGAGTTTTTTGGTCATCGACTTGCTCTTGCGAAATAGTAGCCAGGAATGCAGGGCGCATAGTGTAATGCTTTGCTGCCGTTGTGACCAGTATGAGCGTTATCAGCCCTTGGGGGTAAAAATCCTGTAAACTTAAAGCATATTGCTAACAGGATGATTGACCATGACAAATCAACCAACGGAAATTGCCATTGTCGGCGGAGGAATGGTCGGCGGCGCACTGGCGCTGGGGCTGGCACAGCACGGATTTTCGGTAACGGTGATCGAGCACGCAGAACCTGCACCGTTTGTCGCTGATAGCCAACCGGACGTGCGGATCTCGGCGATCAGCGCCGCATCGGTATCATTGCTTAAAGGGTTAGGGGTCTGGGATGCAGTACAGGCTATGCGTTGCCATCCTTACCGCAGACTGGAAACGTGGGAGTGGGAAACGGCGCATGTGATGTTTGACGCCGCTGAACTTAAGCTGCCGCTGCTTGGCTATATGGTGGAAAACACCGTCCTGCAACAGGCATTGTGGCAGGCGCTGGAAGCTCATCCGAAAGTAACGTTACGTGTGCCAGGCTCGCTGATTGCATTACATCGAGATAATGATCTTCAGGAGCTGGAACTGAAGGGCGGTGAAGTGATTCGCGCGAAGCTGGTGATTGGTGCTGACGGCGCAAATTCGCAGGTGCGGCAGATGGCGGGAATTGGCGTTCATGCCTGGCAGTATGCGCAGTCGTGTATGTTGATTAGCGTACAGTGTGAGAACGATCCCGGCGACAGCACCTGGCAGCAATTTACCCCGGACGGACCGCGTGCGTTTCTGCCGTTGTTTGATAACTGGGCATCGCTGGTGTGGTATGACTCTCCGGTACGTATTCGCCAGTTGCAGAATATGAATATGGCGCAACTCCAGGCGGAAATCGCGAAGCATTTCCCGTCGCGTCTGGGTTACGTTACACCGCTTGCCGCTGGTGCGTTTCCGCTGACGCGCCGACATGCGTTGCAGTATGTGCAGCCGGGGCTTGCGCTGGTGGGCGATGCCGCGCATACCATCCATCCGCTGGCGGGGCAGGGGGTGAATCTTGGTTATCGTGATGTCGATGCCCTGATTGATGTTCTGGTGAATGCCCGCAGCTACGGTGAAGCGTGGGCCAGTTATCCTGTCCTCAAGCGTTACCAGATGCGGCGCATGGCGGATAACTTCATTATGCAAAGTGGTATGGATCTGTTTTATGCCGGATTCAGTAATAATCTGCCGCCGCTGCGTTTTGTGCGTAATCTCGGGTTAATGGCGGCAGAGCGTGCTGGCGTGTTGAAACGTCAGGCGCTGAAATATGCGTTAGGGTTGTAGCCTTACAACATTGCCGGATGCGTGCCAACCGTAGGTCGGATAAGACGCGGCAGCGTCGCATCCGACATTGAAGGATAAGACGTGTCAACATCGCATTCGACATTGAATGAACGCAGAAAAGCAAAAAGCTCGCCGAAGCGAGCTTTTTTAATGTGGCTGGGGTACGAGGATTCGAACCTCGGAATGCCGGAATCAGAATCCGGTGCCTTACCGCTTGGCGATACCCCAACTGGGCGCACTTACGATGTAAGCGTCTTGAATAAATTGGCTGGGGTACGAGGATTCGAACCTCGGAATGCCGGAATCAGAATCCGGTGCCTTACCGCTTGGCGATACCCCAACAAATTGGTTTTTGAATTTGCCGAACGTATTCGACACATTCAGAATTTGGTGGCTACGACGGGATTCGAACCTGTGACCCCATCATTATGAGTGATGTGCTCTAACCAACTGAGCTACGTAGCCAGATTGTTTCTTCGATGGCTGGGGTACCTGGATTCGAACCAGGGAATGCCGGTATCAAAAACCGGTGCCTTACCGCTTGGCGATACCCCAATAACCGGGCGGTGAACCGCTTACTCGAAGAAGATGGCTGGGGTACCTGGATTCGAACCAGGGAATGCCGGTATCAAAAACCGGTGCCTTACCGCTTGGCGATACCCCATCCGTACAACGCTTTCTGGTGAATGGTGCGGGAGGCGAGACTTGAACTCGCACACCTTGCGGCGCCAGAACCTAAATCTGGTGCGTCTACCAATTTCGCCACTCCCGCAAAAAAGATGGTGGCTACGACGGGATTCGAACCTGTGACCCCATCATTATGAGTGATGTGCTCTAACCAACTGAGCTACGTAGCCATCTTTTTTTTCGCGATACCTTATCGGCGTTGCGGGGCGCATTATGCGTATAGAGCCTTGCAGCGTCAACCTCTTTTTCAAGGAAAATTGCTCGAAAGTGACTGTTTGGTTAGGTTGCGAACAGCGTGGCGCTATATTCGTCAATTATTGTTTACTTTGTGTTTTTTCCCCACCCTACAGCCATTCTTTTGTCGTACAGGATGAAATTCGGAATTCAACAATAGTGGTGGGAAATTAATCTATGAAATACTGGCCTACAGTGATGAGTTGTCAAACAGTGATGTGGCAAACCCGGAACATTTCCTTACTGCATATCAGAATTAACAAGCACCTCAATAACTGAAACAGCCCCGGATTTCACCGGGGCTGTTTCGCATTTCTTACTTATACGCCGACTGGTGAACGCCAACCGCACGACCAGACGGATCGTCCATTTTCTTGAACGCCTCATCCCACTCAATCGCTTTAGCGGAAGAACACGCGACGGAAGGACCGCCCGGTACGCACTCAGCGGCGCTCGGAAGTGGGAACAGTTCTTCAAAGATCTCCCGGTACAGATACGCTTCTTTGGACGTCGGCGTGTTGTACGGGAAGCGGAAGCGGGCAGTTTCCAGCTGTTGATCAGAAACCTGCTGCGCCGCCACTTCTTTCAGGGTGTCGATCCAACTGTAACCGACGCCATCGGAGAACTGCTCTTTCTGCCGCCAGGCCACGCTTGCAGGCAGGTATGACTCAAAACATTCACGCAGGATGTGTTTTTCCATTTTGCCGTTACCGCACATTTTATCCTGTGGGTTAATACGCATCGCCACATCAAGGAATTTTTTGTCGAGGAACGGAACGCGCGCTTCCACGCCCCAGGCGGACATCGCTTTGTTGGCGCGCGCGCAGTCATACATATGCAGGGCCAGCAGTTTACGCACCGTCTCTTCATGCAGTTCTTTAGCGTTGGGCGCTTTATGGAAGTAAAGATAACCGCCAAACACTTCATCAGAACCTTCACCGGACAGCACCATTTTAATGCCCATCGCCTTGATCTTACGCGACATTAAATACATCGGTGTTGAAGCGCGAATAGTGGTCACATCATAAGTTTCGATGTGGTAAATCACGTCGCGGATGGCATCCAGACCTTCCTGTACAGTGAAGTGAATTTCGTGATGCACCGTGCCCAGATGGTTTGCCACTTCCTGGGCTGCTTTAAGATCCGGTGAACCCGGCAGACCTACAGCAAAGGAGTGTAACTGCGGCCACCAGGCTTCAGAGCGTTCCTGATCTTCCACGCGACGGGCTGCGTATTTCTTGGTGATAGCGGAAATAATTGAGGAATCCAGACCACCAGAAAGCAGCACACCGTAAGGCACATCAGACATCAGATGGCTTTTAACGGAATCTTCCAGAGCCTGACGCAGCTCGTTTTTGTCGGTCACGTTATCTTTCACTGCATCAAAGTCGAACCAGTCGCGATGATAATAAGAACGGATTTCGCCGTCCTGGCTCCACAAATAGCTCCCCGCCGGGAACTCTTTAATCGTGCGGCAAACTGGCACCAGCGATTTCATTTCTGAGGCCACATACAGCTGACCGTGTTCGTCATAGCCCATATACAGTGGGATGATCCCCAGATGGTCGCGACCAATCAGGTAGGCATCTTTTTCGCTGTCGTACAGGGCAAAGGCAAACATGCCCTGCAAGTCGTCGAGAAATTCCGGCCCTTTTTCCTGATACAGCGCGAGGATCACTTCACAGTCAGACCCTGTCTGGAACTGATAACGATCGCCATATTCAGCGCGCAATGCCTGGTGGTTGTAGATTTCACCGTTTACCGCCAGTACGTGGGTTTTTTGTTGGTTGTAGAGAGGTTGCGCCCCCGCGTTAACGTCAACAATTGACAGACGTTCGTGAGCGAGAATGGCGTTATCGCTGGCATAAATACCGGACCAGTCCGGGCCACGATGACGCATCAGGCGTGACAGCTCGAGTGCTTTCTTACGCAGCTCAACTGCGTCTGTTTTGATATCGAATACGCCAAAAATTGAACACATAACCTTCTCCGTTAACTTGGTATTTGTTGCTTGTTGTGTTTGCTTGTTTAAAAAAATGCCGCAAAGCAGCACTGTGCGCAAGCGATTTGGCGGTGAAAAAATAAAAAACGTAATGGTGATTGCTGATTTGTGAAAAAGGATAGGGTGTGGTGGCGTATTTATTGATGGATCGATAATTTTTGACGGGTTTTATTGAATGGGATGATTTTAATGATGGGTAAAAATAAGAAACCACGTCCGCAGACGTGGTTGCTATTCAGATAACGTCGATTTCAGCGACCGATGGGTAAATCCAACTTGGGCGGAACGGCATACTGTCGATATCGTCGAGCGACGAAACACCAGAAAGCACCAGAATCGTCTCCAGACCCGCCTGGAAGCCCGCCAGAATATCGGTACGCAAGTTATCGCCGACAATCACCGTTTCTTCCGAATGCGCCTGCATTTTGTTTAATGCCGCGCGGATGATCCACGGGCTGGGCTTACCAACATAGAACGGTTTGCGCCCGGAGATTTTCTCAATCCCTGCACACAACGCGCCACAAGCGGGATAAAAACCGCGCCCGTGGGTGTCCGGGTTGGTGGCGATAAAGCGTGCACCGTTAGCGACGAAATAGGCCGCTTTATGCATCATGTCCCAGTTGTAGGAACGCGTTTCGCCAACAATCACAAAATCAGGGTTCACATCGGTAATAGTGAAACCGGCTTTGTACAGTTCATGAATCAGTGCGCCTTCGCCCACCACATACGCTTTCTTGCCTTCCTGGCGACGCAGGAAATCGGCAGTCGCCATCGCAGAGGTATAAAACACGCTATCCGGCACATCGACACCGGCAGTGGCAAAGCGGTTCGCCAGATCTTGCCCGGTCTGCGAAGGATAGTTGGTCAGCAACACCAGCGGCAGGCCTTTATCCATAATCCCGTGCAAAAATTCCGCTGCACCCGGTACGGCGACGTTATCGTGCATCAGCACGCCGTCGATATCGCAAATTACATTTTTAATGGTCATGGACTACCCAGAATATTGACAACAATAAGCGCCACTATAAAAGCACATTAATTTTCCAGCAAATGCTGGAGCAAAATACCGTTGAGCATGGCGCGTTTTACCAGCGCAAAAGCGCCGATTGCCGAGCGGTGATCCAGCTCAGAACGTACCACCGGCAGATTAGTGCGAAACGCCTTCAGCGCCTGGGTATTAATGCAGCTTTCAATAGCAGGGAGCAGCACTTTATCGGCTTCGGTGATTTCACCGGCAATAACAATTTTTTGCGGATTAAATAAGTTGATAGCAATGGCGATGGTTTTGCCCAGATGACGACCGACATACTCAATCACTTCCGAGGCCAGGCTATCGCCTTTGTTCGCGGCTTTGCAGATAGTTTTGATGGTGCAGTCGTCCAGCGGCACGCGGCTCTGGTAGCCCTGCTTTAACAGATTCAACACCCGTTGTTCAATAGCGGCGTTGGCAGCGATAGTTTCCAGGCAGCCAAAGTTGCCGCAGTGGCAGCGTTCACCCAGCGGTTCGACCTGAATATGGCCAATTTCACCGACGTTGCCGTTGCGGCCAATAAAAATGCGCCCGTTAGAGATAATCCCGGCCCCGGTTCCGCGATGGACACGCACCAGAATGGAGTCTTCGCAATCCTGACTTGCACCGAAGTAGTGCTCCGCCAGCGCCAGACTACGGATATCGTGACCAACGAAACAGGTCACTTTAAAACGTTCTTCCAGTGCTTCTACCAGCCCCCAGTTTTCTACCTGAATATGCGGCATGTAATGAATTTTGCCGCTGTCCGGGTCAACAAGCCCTGGCAGGATCACCGAAATCGCGATCAGCTCGCGCAGTTTGCGCTGGTAGCTATCAATAAACTGAGCAATGGCATTCAACAGGGCATGTTCCAGCGTTTGCTGGGTACGTTCCGGCAGCGGGTAATGTTCTTCTGCCAGCACTTTGCTGCTGAGATCAAACAGGGTGATGGTGGCGTCGTGACGACCAAGCCGTACGCCGATTGCGTGGAAATTGCGGGTTTCGGTGACGATGGAGATAGCGCGGCGGCCCCCGGTGGAGGCCTGCTGATCAACTTCTTTGATCAGCCCGCGTTCGATAAGCTGACGCGTAATTTTGGTTACGCTGGCGGGGGCAAGCTGGCTTTGCTCGGCAATCTGAATCCGCGAGATTGGCCCGTACTGGTCAATCAGGCGATAAACCGCCGCGCTGTTAAGCTGTTTTACGAGATCAACATTACCTATCTGAGCTTGTCCGCCTGGTGTCATACTTTCTCTTATTGAGTTACGACCTCGTTACCGTTAACGATGGTCTTGGTGATTTTAAAATCAGGTGTGAATGCGGTCAGGTTGGCTACTTTACCTGCGGCGAGTGTGCCGAGACGTTTCTCAACGCCAATCGCACGCGCCGGATAGAGCGTCGCCATACGCAGCACTTCATCCAGTGCGATACCGCAATGTTCGACCAGATTACGCACGCCTTCAATCATGGTTAAGGATGAACCGCTTAACGTACCGTTCTCATCCACACAAAGTCCGTTACGGTAGTATATTGTTTTACCCGCAAAAATGAACTGTTCAATGTTGGCACCTGCTGGCGCGGTGGCGTCGGTAACCAGACACAGTTTGTCGCCTTTAAGGCGTTTAGCGTTACGAATGTTGGCGTAATCAACATGCAGGCCATCAGCGATAATACCGCAATAAATGTCAGCTTCGTCGAGGATCGCGCCCGCCAGGCCCGGTTCACGACCGGTAATATACGGCATCGCGTTGTACAGATGGGTGGCAAAGGTAATCCCCGCGCGGAAACCGGCTTTCGCTTCTTTCAACGTCGCGTTGGAGTGACCGGCAGAAACCACAATCCCGGCATTTGCCAGTTTGCTGATGACTTCCGCAGGAACCATTTCCGGTGCCAGGGTCACTTTGGTAATGACGTCGGCGTTTTCACACAGGAAATCGACCAGCGCGGCATCAGGCTTACGCACAAAATTCGGATTATGGGTGCCTTTTTTTACCAGATTCAGCCACGGACCTTCCAGATGCAGACCTAACGCCTGATTCGGATGTTTTGCCAGGTACTCGCGCATAACGCGCACGCCCTGTTTCATCAGCTCATCGCTGGTGGTGATAAGCGTCGGCAGATAGTTAGTACAGCCTGATTTCTCATTGGCTTTCTGCATGATTTCCAGCGTTTCCACGCTGACCGCTTCAGCGGTGTCGTTAAACTGTACGCCGCCGCAGCCGTTTAACTGCACATCGATAAAACCGGGGGAGAGAATGGCCCCGTTCAGTGAACGTTGTTCGATCTCTGGCGGCAGTTCCGCTACCGGACAGACGCTTTTAATCAGGCCATCAGCGATAACAACCGCGTGGTCATCAAGAAATTCGTGGCCGGTAAAGATCCGGCCCTGGGTTAATGCATACATTCTGACCCCCGATTTTTAAAAATATTGCCCTGAGCAAGGAGCCAGGGCAGGGATAACAATTACAGACCTTTGATATTTTCTGCTTCTAATTCATTGAAATATCTTAAAGTCTTAACTTTCAGCTCCATGGTGGAAGGTTCATCGCACACCATGATCGCTTTTGGATGCAGTTGCAGACAGCTGATGGTCCACATGTGGTTCACGCAACCTTCAACTGCAGCCTGCAGTGCCAGTGCTTTCTGGCTACCCAGCACCAGAATCATCACTTCTTCGGCATCCAGCAATGTACCAACACCGACAGTCAGGGCATATTTTGGCACCTGATTGACATCGTTATCAAAGAAACGAGAGTTCGCGACGCGAGTGTCATGAGTCAAGGTTTTGATACGAGTACGAGAAGCCAGAGAAGACGCCGGTTCGTTAAATGCAATATGACCGTCGTTACCTACACCGCCCATAAACAGATGAATTTTTCCGTAAGAACGGATTTTTTCTTCATACTGGCGGCATTCGGCGTCGATATCCGGGGCGTTGCCGTTGAGAAGGTTGATGTTTTCTGCTGGAATATCAACGTGATCGAAGAAATTACGGTGCATAAAGCTGTAGTAGCTTTCCGGATGCTCTTTCGGCAGACCGACATATTCGTCCATGTTGAAGGTGACAACGTGCTTAAAGCTGACCTGGCCTGCTTTATGCATTTCGACTAACGCTTTATAGGTGGTCATCGGCGTGCCGCCAGTCGGCAGGCCCAGAACAAACGGACGATCGGCAGTCGGTTTGAACGCATTGATACGATTGACGATATGGCGAGCAGCCCATTTGCCGACCTGTTCAGCGGTAGTCAGGGGGATCAGTCTCATTATTCACCTCAATAAGTAAAATGTAAGCCGTTGGCGGATTAGGCATCTTTAAGCGTAACCTGGATTTGCGCAGACAGGCGTCAATCCGACCTGATTTTTTGAATGATAAAATAAGTTTTCTGGTTTAGCCAGTAAAAGGGAGTGATGATAACGATATTTGGTGACAAAACTCACAAAAGACACGCGTTTAATTTGCGATACGAATTAAATTTTCACACACTCTGTAGCAGATGATCTAACAATCTGATTACAGAACATCGGCAGTACAATTTGCAGCAAAATAAAAATACGGCTTTAAACGAGCCAAATAGGGTTCTCGTAGGGGGAATAAGATGAATATTTTAGGTTTTTTCCAGCGACTCGGTAGGGCGTTACAGCTCCCTATCGCGGTGCTGCCGGTGGCGGCACTGTTGCTGCGATTCGGTCAGCCAGATTTACTTAACGTTGCGTTTATTGCCCAGGCGGGCGGTGCGATTTTTGATAACCTCGCATTAATCTTCGCCATCGGTGTGGCATCCAGCTGGTCGAAAGACAGCGCAGGTGCGGCGGCGCTGGCGGGTGCGGTAGGTTACTTTGTGTTAACCAAAGCGATGGTGACCATCAACCCAGAAATTAACATGGGTGTACTGGCGGGTATCATTACCGGTCTGGTTGGTGGCGCAGCCTATAACCGTTGGTCCGATATTAAACTGCCGGACTTCCTGAGTTTCTTCGGCGGCAAACGCTTTGTGCCGATTGCCACCGGCTTCTTCTGCCTGGTGCTGGCGGCCATTCTTGGTTACGTCTGGCCGCCGGTACAGCACGCTATCCATGCAGGAGGCGAGTGGATCGTTTCTGCGGGCGCGCTGGGTTCCGGTATCTTTGGTTTCATCAACCGTCTGCTGATCCCAACCGGTCTGCATCAGGTGCTGAACACCATCGCCTGGTTCCAGATTGGTGAATTCACCAACGCGGCGGGTACGGTTTTCCACGGTGATATCAACCGCTTCTATGCCGGTGACGGCACCGCGGGGATGTTCATGTCCGGCTTCTTCCCGATTATGATGTTCGGTCTGCCGGGTGCGGCGCTGGCGATGTACTTCGCAGCACCGAAAGAGCGTCGTCCGATGGTTGGCGGGATGCTGCTTTCTGTTGCTGTTACTGCGTTCCTGACCGGTGTGACTGAGCCGCTGGAATTCCTGTTCATGTTCCTTGCACCGCTGCTGTACCTCCTGCACGCACTGCTGACCGGTATCAGCCTGTTTGTGGCAACACTGCTGGGTATCCATGCTGGCTTCTCTTTCTCTGCGGGGGCTATCGACTACGCGTTGATGTATAACCTGCCGGCCGCCAGCCAGAACGTCTGGATGCTGCTGGTTATGGGTGTTGTCTTCTTCGCTATCTACTTCGTGGTGTTCAGTTTGGTTATCCGCATGTTCAACCTGAAAACGCCGGGTCGTGAAGATAAAGAAGACGAGATCGTTACTGAAGAAGCCAACAGCAACACTGAAGAAGGCCTCAATCAACTGGCGACCAACTATATTGCTGCGGTTGGCGGCACTGACAACCTGAAAGCAATTGACGCCTGTATCACCCGTCTGCGCCTGACCGTGGCTGACTCTGCCCGCGTCAACGATACGATGTGTAAACGTCTGGGTGCTTCTGGTGTAGTGAAACTGAACAAACAGACTATTCAGGTGATTGTTGGCGCGAAAGCAGAATCCATCGGCGATGCGATGAAGAAAGTCGTTGCCCGTGGTCCGGTAGCCGCTGCGTCAGCTGAAGCAACTCCGGCAACTGCCGCGCCTGTAGCAAAACCGCAGGCTGTACCAAACGCGGTATCTATCGCGGAGCTGGTATCGCCGATTACCGGTGATGTCGTGGCACTGGATCAGGTTCCTGACGAAGCATTCGCCAGCAAAGCGGTGGGTGACGGTGTGGCGGTGAAACCGACAGATAAAATCGTCGTATCACCAGCCGCAGGGACAATCGTGAAAATCTTCAACACCAACCACGCGTTCTGCCTGGAAACCGAAAAAGGCGCGGAGATCGTCGTCCATATGGGTATCGACACCGTAGCGCTGGAAGGTAAAGGCTTTAAACGTCTGGTGGAAGAGGGTGCGCAGGTAAGCGCAGGGCAACCGATTCTGGAAATGGATCTGGATTACCTGAACGCTAACGCCCGCTCGATGATTAGCCCGGTGGTTTGCAGCAATATCGACGATTTCAGTGGCTTGATCATTAAAGCTCAGGGCCATGTTGTGGCGGGTCAAACACCGCTGTATGAAATCAAAAAGTAATCTGCTTTATGCCTGATGCGACGCTTGAGCGTCGCATCCAACAATGACAAGCGGTGGAGATCTTCTCTGCCGCTTTTTTTTTCATCAATCATCCCCATAATCCTTGTTAGATTATCAATTTTAAAAAACTAACAGTTGTCAGCCTGTCCCGCTTATAAGATCATACGCCGTTATACGTTGTTTACGCTTTGAGGAATCCACGATGAGTGAGGCAGAAGCCCGCCCGACTAACTTTATCCGTCAGATCATCGATGAAGATCTGGCCAGTGGTAAGCACACCACAGTACACACCCGTTTCCCGCCGGAGCCGAATGGCTATCTGCATATTGGCCATGCGAAATCTATCTGTCTGAACTTCGGGATCGCCCAGGACTATAAAGGCCAGTGCAACCTGCGTTTCGACGACACTAACCCGGTAAAAGAAGATATCGAGTATGTTGAGTCGATCAAAAACGACGTAGAGTGGTTAGGTTTTCACTGGTCTGGTAACGTCCGTTACTCCTCCGATTATTTTGATCAGCTCCACGCCTATGCGATCGAACTGATCAATAAAGGCCTGGCGTACGTTGATGAACTGACGCCGGAACAGATCCGCGAATACCGCGGCACCCTGACGCAACCGGGTAAAAACAGCCCGTACCGCGACCGCAGCGTTGAAGAGAACCTGGCGCTGTTCGAAAAAATGCGTGCCGGTGGTTTTGAAGAAGGTAAAGCCTGCCTGCGTGCGAAAATCGACATGGCTTCACCGTTTATCGTGATGCGCGATCCGGTGCTGTACCGTATTAAATTTGCTGAACACCACCAGACTGGCAACAAGTGGTGCATCTACCCGATGTACGACTTCACCCACTGCATCAGCGATGCCCTGGAAGGTATTACGCACTCTCTGTGTACGCTTGAGTTCCAGGACAACCGTCGCCTGTACGACTGGGTGCTGGACAACATCACCATTCCTGTTCACCCGCGCCAGTACGAATTCTCGCGCCTGAATCTGGAATACACTGTGATGTCCAAGCGTAAGCTGAACCTGCTGGTGACCGACAAGCACGTTGAAGGCTGGGATGACCCGCGTATGCCGACCATTTCCGGTCTGCGTCGTCGTGGTTACACTGCTGCTTCTATTCGTGAGTTCTGCAAACGCATCGGCGTGACCAAGCAGGACAACACCATTGAGATGGCATCGCTGGAATCCTGCATCCGTGAAGATCTCAACGAAAATGCGCCGCGCGCAATGGCGGTTATCGATCCGGTGAAACTGGTTATCGAAAACTATCAGGGCGAAGGCGAAATGGTCACCATGCCGAACCATCCGAACAAACCGGAAATGGGGAGTCGTCAGGTGCCGTTTAGCGGTGAGATTTGGATCGATCGCGCCGATTTCCGCGAAGAAGCTAACAAGCAGTACAAACGTCTGGTGCTGGGTAAAGAAGTGCGTCTGCGTAATGCTTACGTCATTAAGGCTGAACGCGTGGAGAAAGATGCCGAAGGCAATATCACCACCATCTTCTGTACTTATGACGCCGACACCTTAAGCAAAGATCCGGCAGATGGTCGTAAAGTCAAAGGTGTTATTCACTGGGTGAGCGCGGCACATGCGCTGCCGGTTGAAATCCGTCTGTACGACCGTCTGTTCAGCGTGCCGAACCCTGGTGCTGCGGATGATTTCCTGTCGGTGATTAACCCGGAATCGCTGGTGATCAAACAGGGCTTTGCTGAACCGTCGCTGAAAGATGCGGTTGCGGGTAAAGCATTCCAGTTTGAGCGTGAAGGTTACTTCTGCCTCGACAGCCGCCATTCCACAGCGGAAAAACCGGTATTTAACCGCACCGTTGGGCTGCGTGATACCTGGGCGAAAGTAGGCGAGTAATTTTAAGTTCTACCAGGCCGGGTGAGGCATTTACGTCGCATCCGGCAAGAAATAGCAAACAATCCCAAACGCCGCACTCTGCGGCGTTTTTTCTGCTTTTCTTCGCGAATTAATTCCGCTTCGCAATTTATCCATAAAATAAATTTAAAATCACAAACCATAATTAAATAAAATGTAACCGCTTTCATCTTGCTGGAAATTCACGCTTTTATTCTTCTGCAAGCCTTTCAACCGCAAACTTAAGCCTTGTAACAAAAATCATCAAAATATGTGCGGTTGCTCATGTTCTTACATTCTGGTTACAGAAAGAGATTGATAATTCGCGTCGCGAAAAATAGTCTGTTCCTGTAGTCAGCGAGACTTTTCTCAACGCTACTTTTTTAATTTTTATTTTTTCGCTGTTCACCTTTGGTGCAGCAATTTATACGTCAAAGAGGATTAACCCATGCGTACGTTTAGTGGCAAACGTAGTACGCTGGCGCTGGCTATCGCCGGTGTTACAGCAATGTCGGGCTTTATGGCAATGCCGGAGGCTCGCGCCGAAGGATTCATCGACGATTCAACCTTAACCGGCGGTATATATTACTGGCAGCGTGAACGCGACCGTAAAGATGTTACCGACGGCGACAAATACAAAACCAACCTTTCTCACTCCACCTGGAATGCCAACCTCGATTTTCAGTCCGGTTATGCTGCTGATATGTTCGGCCTTGATATTGCTGCGTTTACGGCGATTGAAATGGCGGAAAACGGCGACAGCTCCCACCCGAACGAAATCGCGTTTTCAAAAAGTAATAAAGCCTATGACGAAGACTGGTCCGGCGACAAAAGCGGTATAAGCCTGTATAAAGCTGCGGCCAAATTTAAATACGGTCCGGTTTGGGCGAGGGCAGGTTACATTCAGCCAACTGGTCAAACGCTGTTAGCGCCGCACTGGAGCTTTATGCCAGGTACTTATCAGGGGGCGGAAGCCGGGGCGAATTTTGATTACGGCGATGCTGGTGCGTTGAGTTTCTCCTACATGTGGACCAACGAATACAAAGCGCCGTGGCATCTGGAAATGGATGAGTTTTATCAGAACGATAAAACCACCAAAGTTGATTATCTGCACTCCCTTGGGGCGAAATACGACTTCAAAAATAACTTCGTACTGGAAGCGGCATTTGGTCAGGCGGAAGGGTATATCGATCAATATTTTGCCAAAGCCAGCTACAAATTTGATATCGCCGGTAGCCCGTTAACCACCAGCTACCAGTTCTATGGTACGCGCGATAAAGTTGACGATCGCAGCGTCAACGACCTTTATGACGGCACCGCCTGGCTGCAAGCGTTGACCTTTGGTTACCGGGCGGCTGACGTAGTGGATTTGCGCCTCGAAGGCACCTGGGTTAAGGCTGACGGTCAGCAGGGATACTTCCTGCAACGTATGACTCCAACCTACGCTTCCTCCAACGGCCGCCTGGATATCTGGTGGGATAACCGTTCCGACTTCAACGCCAACGGCGAAAAAGCGGTCTTCTCCGGTGCGATGTATGACCTGAAAAACTGGAATCTTCCAGGCTTCGCCATCGGCGCTTCCTACGTTTACGCATGGGATGCTAAACCTGCGACCTGGCAGAGCAATCCGGATGCGTACTACGACAAAAACCGGACTATTGAAGAGTCTGCCTACAGCCTGGATGCGGTCTACACCATTCAGGACGGTCGCGCCAAAGGCACGATGTTCAAACTGCACTTCACCGAATACGACAACCACTCTGACATCCCAAGCTGGGGCGGCGGTTACGGTAACATCTTCCAGGATGAGCGTGACGTGAAATTTATGGTAATCGCACCATTCACCATCTTCTGATGCCCGACGCGGCAGGTTTTGTGCCTGCCGCACGTTTGAGGAATTTGCTATGAAAAAACTGATTCTCATCGCCATAATGGCATCGGGGCTGGTAGCTTGTGCGCAATCAACCGCGCCACAGGAAGACAGTCGTCTGAAAGAGGCATACAGCGCCTGTATCAACACCGCACAAGGTTCGCCAGAAAAAATTGAAGCCTGCCAGAGCGTGTTAAACGTGCTGAAGAAAGAGAAACAACATCAGCAGTTTGCCGACCAGGAAAGTGTACGCGTACTGGATTATCAGCAGTGTCTGCGTGCAACGCAAACCGGAAATGATCAGGCGGTGAAAGCCGATTGTGATAAGGTCTGGCAGGAAATACGCAGTAATAACAAATAAGTGAGAGCTGTAACTCTCGCTTTTCTTATTTCCCTTGTATAAAAAAGCCAACCCGCAGGTTGGCTTTTCTCGTTCAGGCTGGCTTATTTGCCTTCGTGCGCGTGCTCATCTTCGCGGCAATCGCCTTCGGCACAGTGACCGTAAAGATAGAGACTGTGGTTAGTCAGGCGAATGCCATGTTTTGCGGCAATTTCACGCTGACGCGCTTCGATGGAATCATCACTAAATTCGATAACCTTGCCGCAGTCGAGGCAAATCAGGTGATCGTGGTGATGTTGCTGTGTCAGTTCAAATACGGATTTACCGCCTTCAAAATTGTGGCGGGTGACGATACCAGCGTCGTCAAACTGGTTCAGTACGCGATATACCGTAGCCAGACCAATTTCTTCACCCATATCGATCAGACGTTTGTATAAATCTTCCGCACTGACGTGATGGTTGTCCGGCTCCTGAAGAACTTCCAGGATTTTTAAACGTGGAAGCGTTACTTTCAGGCCAGCTTTCTTTAGGGCGGTATTGTTATCAGTCATGCGGAATCTGTCCTGTTACTAAGCGGTTCACTTCATTAGAAGAAGTGACAGAATTTGCTCTTGAGATAATGCGTATCATTATAGAATTGCCACGCCTAAATGAAAACCACAAGTCCCTGGCAAATATTGTTAATAAAAACGTGGCACAGCTTACATTTACAACGGCAAGGCCACTTGAACACCGGGACATTGTACAGGTACAACAGCAAAAGTTACAAATTTGTAGCAATTATTTTGATTGGCATTATCTATTAATACGGCGTAGACATGAGTCTACGCCGCATCACATCAGGCATTAAGAATTTCGTCGAGATGCAACTCTTCAGAAATCTGTTTAACCCATTTTTCTACACGTTCAGCGGTCAGTTCCGGCTGACGGTCTTCGTCGATAGCCAGACCGACAAAGTGGTCGTCATCTGCCAGACCTTTTGATGCTTCGAAATGATAGCCCGCAGTTGGCCAGTGACCAACGATGGTTGCACCGCGCGGTTCAATGATGTCGCGGATGGTGCCCAATGCATCGCAGAAATATTCGGCGTAATCTTCCTGGTCACCACAACCAAACAGCGCAACCAGTTTGCCATTGAAATCAATCTCTTCGAGAGTCGGGAAGAAGTCATCCCAGTCACACTGCGCTTCGCCATAATACCAGGTTGGGATGCCCAGCAGCAGAATGTCATAAGCTTCCAGATCTTCTTTGCTGCTTTTTGCAATGTCATGGACATCGGCAACGTCTTTACCAAGCTGTTTTTGAATCATTTTTGCGATATTTTCGGTATTACCGGTGTCGCTGCCGAAAAAGATGCCAGTGATAGCCATGAGTGAAATAACCTCTTGAAACTTATTGAAATGGGGGTGGAAAATTGCCCACGGATAAAGGCAATCATAGCAGAACAGGCAGTCTTGCGGAATCAGCAAACGAGCAGGACTGCACACTGTGCTACATGAAACTGGAAATTTAAACGATGCCCTGACTACGCAGCGCCGCCAGTTGCTGCATTAACATCTCTTCGATCAGTTCGCTACGGCTCATATTGCGCGATTCCGCCAGCTCGTTCAGCGCCTCGACAGCTTCCGCGTTCAGCTTCAGTTCGACACGCTTAAGGCCACGTACTTTGTCGCGTTTTAGCTGGTTGCGTTTATTAATACGCAGCTGTTCATCGCGCGAAAGCGGATTAGTTTTCGGTCGTCCCGGTCGACGCTCGTGCGCGAACAGATCTAATGTCGTACGGTCCGTTTGTTCTTTGGCCATGATCTTGGTGACTTCGGGGGAAACAATCAGCCAGGCCTCTGCCCGGATGGATAGCGCGCCATAATACATCAGCGCGATGAGTCACGCCAACGCCCACGCGCGGAAAGCGACGCGGACGCTGGGTTTTTAATCAGTTGCGTTAATCATTGAGATAGCGACGGATAGCGCGTAATACCGCATCCGGTTTTTCAGCATGGACCCAGTGACCCGCGCCTGCAATCACATGCGCCCGTGCCTGTGGAAATTGTGCCAGTAAATCATCACGGTACTGCTCGCTAACATACGGAGAATTGCCGCCAGGGATAAACAGGGCAGGGTGATCCCATGCCGGGATTTTCTCCCAACCCACAATATGCGGATACTGATCCCACAATACCGGCACGTTAAAGCGCCACTCCCCGTCAACAAAAGATTTCAACAGAAACTGAATCACCCCTTCTTCATTAAGATGCTGGCGCATTATTGCTGCTGCTTGCTGGCGAGTTTGTGCGTCCGATTCACTGACCGCGTTGATAGCTGCGAAAATCTCATCATGACGGCGTACGTGATAGTCGACCGGTGCGATATCGATCGCCACCAGTTTATCGATGCGATCGGGGGCCAGTGCAGTAAGTGCCATTACCGCTTTACCGCCCATGGAGTGACCGATAAATGTTGCTTTGTCGATCTGCAGTGCATCCAGGGTATCAACAAGATCCTGCGCCATCGCCGGGTAATTCATTACCGGCTCTCTCGGTGAAAGACCGTGGTTACGCATATCAACCTGGATGATATTGTGATCGTTTACCAGATCGCGAGCCAGTACGCCAAGGTTGTCGAGGCTACCAAACAGACCATGGACAAGAACGATGGGAGAATTATTGTGCTGGTTTTGTGCAGTTTGCGCGCGGATATTCAATTTCATGGCAAAGTTCTTTTTTTCGCGTTGTCGGGTTAGGGTATTATGTTGACCATTGTGCCACAGGGCTGCAACAAATAAGGTTTATTCCGAGTTTTTCTGCAAGCCAGGCTTGACGCTATCCGCTGCCGGGATTTATTCATATACTCCTGGCGACTTGTATTCAGCTAAGACATTGCACTGGATTAAGATGAAAACGATTGAAGTTGATGATGAACTCTACAGCTATATTGCCAGCCACACTAAGCATATCGGCGAGAGCGCATCCGACATTTTACGGCGTATGTTGAAATTTTCCGCCGCATCACAGCCTGCTGCTCCGGTGACGAAAGAGGTTCGCGTTGCGTCACCTGCTATCGTCGAAGCGAAGCCGGTCAAAACGATTAAAGACAAGGTTCGCGCAATGCGTGAACTTCTGCTTTCGGACGAATACGCAGAGCAAAAGCGAGCGGTCAATCGCTTTATGCTGCTGTTGTCTACACTATATTCTCTTGACGCCCAGGCGTTTGCCGAAGCAACGGAATCGTTGCACGGTCGTACACGCGTTTACTTTGCGGCAGATGAACAAACGCTGCTGAAAAATGGTAATCAGACCAAGCCGAAACATGTGCCAGGCACGCCGTATTGGGTGATCACCAACACCAACACCGGCCGTAAATGCAGCATGATCGAACACATCATGCAGTCGATGCAATTCCCGGCGGAATTGATTGAGAAGGTTTGCGGAACTATCTAAAACGTTGCAGACAAAGGACAAAGCAATGGCAATCCACAATCGTGCAGGCCAACCTGCACAACAGAGTGATTTGATTAACGTCGCCCAACTGACGGCGCAATATTATGTACTGAAACCAGAAGCAGGGAATGCGGAGCACGCGGTGAAATTCGGTACTTCCGGTCACCGTGGCAGTGCAGCGCGCCACAGCTTTAACGAGCCGCACATTCTGGCGATCGCTCAGGCAATTGCTGAAGAACGTGCGAAAAACGGCATCACTGGCCCTTGCTATGTGGGTAAAGATACTCACGCCCTGTCCGAGCCTGCGTTCATTTCCGTACTGGAAGTGCTGGCAGCGAACGGCGTTGATGTCATTGTGCAGGAAAACAATGGCTTCACTCCGACGCCTGCCGTTTCCAATGCCATCCTGGTTCACAATAAAAAAGGTGGCCCGCTGGCAGACGGTATCGTGATTACACCGTCCCATAACCCGCCGGAAGATGGTGGTATCAAGTACAATCCGCCAAATGGTGGCCCGGCTGATACTAACGTCACCAAAGTGGTGGAAGACAGGGCCAACGCACTGATGGCCGATGGCCTGAAAGGCGTGAAGCGTATCTCCCTCGACGAAGCGATGGCATCCGGTCATGTGAAAGAGCAGGATCTGGTGCAGCCGTTCGTGGAAGGGCTGGCCGATATCGTTGATATGGCGGCGATTCAGAAAGCGGGCCTGACGCTGGGCGTTGATCCGTTGGGCGGTTCCGGTATCGAATACTGGAAGCGCATTGGCGAGTATTACAACCTCAACCTGACCATCGTTAACGATCAGGTCGATCAAACCTTCCGCTTTATGCACCTCGATAAAGACGGTGCGATCCGTATGGACTGCTCCTCCGAGTGTGCGATGGCGGGTCTGCTGGCACTGCGTGATAAGTTCGATCTGGCGTTTGCTAACGACCCGGATTATGACCGTCACGGTATCGTCACTCCGGCAGGTTTGATGAATCCGAACCACTACCTGGCGGTGGCGATCAACTACCTGTTCCAGCATCGTCCGCAGTGGGGCAAAGATGTTGCTGTCGGTAAAACGCTGGTTTCTTCTGCGATGATCGACCGTGTGGTCAATGACTTGGGCCGTAAGCTGGTAGAAGTACCGGTAGGTTTCAAATGGTTTGTTGATGGTCTGTTCGACGGCAGCTTCGGCTTTGGCGGCGAAGAGAGCGCAGGGGCTTCCTTCCTGCGTTTCGACGGCACGCCGTGGTCCACCGACAAAGACGGCATCATTATGTGTCTGCTGGCGGCGGAAATCACCGCTGTCACCGGTAAGAACCCGCAGGAACACTACAACGAACTGGCAAAACGCTTTGGTGCGCCGAGCTACAACCGTTTGCAGGCAGCTGCGACTTCCGCACAAAAAGCGGCGCTGTCTAAGCTGTCTCCGGAAATGGTGAGCGCCAGCACCCTGGCAGGTGACCCGATCACCGCGCGCCTGACTGCTGCTCCGGGCAACGGTGCTTCTATTGGCGGTCTGAAAGTGATGACTGACAACGGCTGGTTCGCCGCGCGTCCGTCAGGCACGGAAGACGCATATAAGATCTACTGCGAAAGCTTCCTCGGTGAAGAACATCGCAAGCAGATTGAGAAAGAAGCGGTTGAGATTGTTAGCGAAGTTCTGAAAAACGCGTAAACACATTTAATAAAAAAAGGGCGGTCGCAAGATCGCCCTTTTTTACTTTGCTTTTTTAACCGTGTTTATTTTTCAGTTCAAAGCGTGGTGATACCAGACCATACAGTGTCCAACCAAGGAAGGTCACGATGGAACCGTACAGCATGGCTTCTTCCCCGGATGAGTACAGCGCATAAAAGCTATACATCGCGCCAACAAAAGCAACAAAGTTTGCAACTTTCGCTTTTGAGGGGGGCACATTAGCGACCTTCTGAATAATGACTAATGCCGCCATTGACAGAATATACGGAATGATATTGGTCACCACGGCCAGGTTAACCAGCACGTTGAACTGACTGTTTAGCGACGGGCTAATCGTCATCAGCGCCAACCCGCTCTGGATAATCACAATGGTCAACATTCCCTGCACCGGTGCATCCACTTTGGTTACACGGGAGAAAATTTTAGGGAAGTAGCCTTCATCAGATGAAGATTTAAACACCTGGGCAATGGTGAACTGCCAGCCAAGCAGCGAACCGCAGCAGGACATCACCATCAGCGCCATAATGACTTTACCCACTTCTGGTGTGAACATCTGTGCGAAGGCCAGGCCAAATGGTGCCGTTGAATTTGCCAGCTCCATATTAGGCACAATCCCTGCAATCACGTTGGTGGAGACGATATAAATCACCGCCGCACCTAACGTACCGCCGAGTACCGCGATTGGCACATTACGTTCCGGGTTTTCCACTACATCAGTATTCGCACACGCAGACTCCAGACCGAGAAAAGCCCACAGCGTCATAGCGATGGAAGAACCTACTGCACTGAAGAACGGTGCATGATGCGGATTCCAGGAATCAACGTAAAGCGTCGGGCTAAACCAGAACCAGCCGATAATGCACAGGCCTACCACCGGAATAATGACCCCCCACACGGTAATGCTACTGATTTGCCCGGTAATGCGCGCACCACCAAAGTTAGCCACGGTACAAATCCACAGCACCCCGATGGTCGCAAGACCAATCTGCACTGGCGACAAACTCGCGCCGAGCAGTTCGGTGCCGTAACCAACCGCCGAAATAGCAATCGCGACGTTAGCAATCAGCAGCGAGACGCCGTAGGTATAGTTCGCCATAAAGTTACCGGATTTACCGAAAGCATACTCCGCATAACCGCCCATACCGCCTGATTTACGGCTGAACATACCGCATTTTGCGAATGCCCATGCCAGTGCCATTGAGCCTACGGCTGTCACCAGCCAGGAGATAATTGAAATTGTCCCAACTTCGGCAAGCTTTGTCGGCAGCATGATGATACCGGAGCCCATCATGTTGACCATCGTCAGTATGGTTAACTGAACGACGCCCATTTTGTTCGATTTAGCCTGACTCATAATTTTTCCCCTTTCAACAGGGTGCTTTGCGCATCACGAGGCTTGATGACATAGCACCAAACTTGCTTACGACCATCATGTTCTTCGATATAGACACCCTGAAGCTCCGGTGCAAAACCTGGCAACAGGTTGATCCCTTCTTCCAGAGCGCTGAAGTAACGCAGAACAGCACCACCCCAGATTTCACCCGGAACAACGCACAGCACACCCGGAGGATAAGGAAGCGCACCTTCGGCAGCGATACGGCCTTCTGCATCCGGCAGACGAACCAGCTCCACTTCACCGCGTAAATAGGCGTAGTTGGCTTCTTGCGGATTCATGCTTACGCGTGGGAAGTGTTCCTTACGGAACATCTCTTTTTGCAGTTGTTTCACGTTGTGACGGGCATACAAATCATGCATTTCTTGACACAACTGACGCAGGGTATAACCGGCGTAGCGCTCTTCATGCTGTTTGTAGATGGAAGGCAGCACTTCTGCTAATGGCGCGTCGGACTCAAGCAGTTTTTCGAAGCGTACCAGCAGGGCAACAAGTTGCTGAAGCTTGGCCATATCTTCTGCCGGAGTCAGCAGGAAGAGGATGGAGTTAAGATCGCATTTTTCCGGCACTACGCCATTTTCGCGCAGGAAGTTAGCAAGAATCGTCGCGGGTACACCGAACGCTTCATATTCGCCGTTACGTGCATCAATACCTGGGGTTGTCAGCAACAGTTTGCAAGGATCGACAAAGTATTGATTCTCTGCATAGCCTTCAAAAGAATGCCAGTGTTCCCCTGGTACAAACTGGAAGAAGCGCAGATCAACCGCAATTTGCGCTGTTTCATACGACTGCCAGGGTTTACCATCCACCAGTTCAGGTACGAACGGACGAATATGCTGACAGTTATCGAGGATCAGTTTGCGGGCATTAATGCCATTTACCACACAATCCATCCACATATTACGACCGCTGACACCTTCATGCATTTTGGCGTTGATATCCAGTGCGGCAAACAGCGGATAGAACGGGCTGGTGGAGGCGTGCATCATAAAGGCGTTGTTCATGCGTTTGTGCGGTACATAACGCTGTTGCCCTTTGATGTGGCTGTCTTTTTTATGGATTTGTGAAGTTTGAGAAAAACCAGCCTGCTGTTTATGTACGGATTGCGTAACCAGAATACCCGGATCGTTCTCATTAAGATCCAGCAACAGCGGCGAACAGTCAGCCATCATCGGAATAAACTGTTCATAGCCGACCCATGCGGAGTCAAAGAGGATGTAGTCACACAGATGACCAATTTTATCCACCACCTGACGGGCGTTATAAATCGTACCGTCGTAAGTGCCTAGCTGAATAACGGCGAGGCGGAAAGGACGAGCCTCTTTTGCCCGCTGCGGTGCAACTTCTGTAATCAGCTCACGCAGGTAACTTTCTTCAAAACAGTGCGCATCAATGCCACCGATAAAGCCATACGGGTTACGTGCGGTTTCCAGATAAACCGGTGTCGCGCCAGCCTGTAGCAACGCACCGTGGTGGTTAGATTTATGGTTATTGCGGTCAAACAACACCAGATCGCCCGGCGTCAGCAATGCGTTTAAGACCACTTTATTAGAAGATGAAGTACCGTTTAAAACGAAATAGGTTTTATCGGCATTAAAGACTTTAGCCGCATGCTGTTGTGCAATACATGGCGCACCTTCATGAATCAGCAGATCGCCCATTGCTACGTCAGCATTACACAAGTCAGAGCGGAAGAGCATTTCGCCAAAGTATTCCACGAACTGATTGCCTGCCGGATGGCGACGGAAAAACTCACCCCCCTGATGACCAGGGCAGTCAAAAGCACTATTGCCCTGATTAACATAATCGACCAGTGCGCGGAAGAAGGGCGGGCGCAGTTGCGTTTCATAATGGCTGGCAGCGGTTTCTAACTGACGTCCATAAAACTCTTTACGTGATTCGCAATGTTCGAAGACACCAGAAATACGTGGCAGATATTCTGCGGGTACACGTTCTTCATTTTCCGTTGCAATAAAAACAGGAATGTCATAGCCAGTAGCGTCTATTTCATCGAGTTTTCCACGTTCAACATCACTGACTGATAAAATAATGGCGGCAACGTCAATATAATTACTTTCGTCTATATTCACGCATGCACGATGAGTGGAAAAACAATCCGGGCAAGAACGGCTAACGGCAATTTTTAATTCTGACATTTTGTTCATCTCTTTATTTCAGGTAATAGCAGGTCCTCAATTTCTCAAAGGAGAAATCGATCACGCCGGAAAAAAAGCAAAGCTCCACCGCTGATAAATAAATCAGTAGTTTGCTTTTTGCAGATGCAATAACCCAGACCAGCCCGGTAACTGGCTATACTCGTCATACCTCAAGTTGCAAGTGCTGCGACTCGAATTATTTAGAGTTTAAAAGGGTTAGCAGTATATGAGCACCGAGGAATACAGGTATTAACCTGTAATGCTTAAAGTCAGGGAGACCTGTACGTTGGGGTGCCCTTTAGTCAGAAGACTAGCGGGCATTAAAGAAATGAAAGTCAAAACTATTACGATGGGCAAACTTCATGATATGGGTTGTCCGCCTTATATGAGGCATTAAGCGGTTATTATTTTCCATTTACCTTTACCTCTTGCTGTGTCAGTTGAAGGTAGAGTTATTCTATCCATGAAATGGCTATAATCTGTGAAGAAGATCAACAAAAAACGATCATACCCCAAATAATAAATCATTAATTATGAATAGCGCCATATTAGATGCTGTTTTGTTATTTAAATGTTGTAATTTTGTGTTTTATATTTGCGTTAAGAAATTAAACCTGCCAAATAATAATATTTTTGGCAGGTTTAATAATAAATTAATAATTATTTAAGCGCATTTATTGAATAAACATTCATGGCATAAACCGATACCCAATACCGGTTTCAGTAATGAAATGGCGGGGGCGAGCGGGATCCTGTTCCAGTTTTTGTCGCAGATGTCCCATATAAATACGCAAATAGTGACTGTGTTCGACCGCGTTTGGCCCCCACACCTGATTGAGTAACTGGCGCTGGGTGAGCACTTTCCCGGCATTATTCAGCAGCACCGCCAGCAGGCGGAACTCAATCGGCGTGAGATGCACCTCTTCCTCACCCCGGTGAATCACGCGGGCGGCTAAATCGACGGTAACATCGGAAAATTTCACCAGCGGATCGGGCGCGGCGGTGGCGGAGTGGCGGCGTAAAGCGACGCGCAGACGGGCCTGCAATTCGCCAATGCCAAACGGCTTACTCAGATAATCATCCGCTCCGGCATCCAGCGCGGCGATTTTGTCGCTCTCTTCGCTGCGTGCGGAAAGCACAATCACCGGCACCGCGCTCCACTGGCGCAGGTCGCGGATAAACTCAATCCCATCACCATCGGGCAGGCCGAGATCGAGAATAATCAAATCTGGCTTACGGGTAGCCGCTTCCAGCAAGCCGCGTTGCAGCGTTTCGGCCTCATAGACGCGCATCCCGTCGCCCTCCAGCGCCGTGCGCAGAAAGCGACGAATAGCCTGTTCATCTTCAACAATCAGAACGTTTGTCACATATCCTCATGAAATTCTTCAAGTTCAGGGGCAGTTTGCTGGGGAAGTGTAACACGAAAACAGGCACCACCTTCCGGTCGGTTGAACGCGGTAATAGTGCCCCCGTGTACATCCACTATCGCCCGACAAATTGCCAGTCCAAGCCCTACCCCCGGTACTGCCGACTCTTTATTCCCGCGAGCAAACTTATCAAATATCGTCTGCTCCTGGCCTGGCGGAAGACCGGGGCCGTTATCCCAGACATCCAGTTGTAGATTTTCGCCCTCAACGTGGGCATCGATACCAATTTCGGCCTGCGCACCCGCATATTTCACCGCGTTCTCCAGCAGATTAATCAGCACCCGTTCAAAGAGTGGCCCGTCAACGTGGATTAAGGTCAGCGGTTCTGGCAGAGAAAGATTGATGGGCGACGATAAACCCGGTTCCAGCATTTGCAGCGCGCTGCCGACCACTTCTTCCAGCGTTAACCACTCTTTCTTCAAATTAAAGCCGCCGGACTGAATTCGCGCCATATCCAGTAGATTATTCACCAGTCGGGTAGTGTTCAGCACGTGCTGACGAATCTCGCTGGCCTGGCGGGCGTGAGGCGATCCTTCGCTTGCCAGATCGAGCGTTAAGATTTCTGCCTGACCGAACAGCACCGTGAGCGGCGTGCGTAAATCATGCGAAAGCGCCGCCAGCAGAGCGTTGCGGATCTGTTCCCGTTCGCTTGCCATCCGCGCCTGTTCTTCACTGGCGGTCAGCGTAAGCCGCTCAAACGCATTGGCGACTAACAGCGTAAACGTCTCCAGCAGGCGCTGCTGTTCCGGGATCATCAACTGACGCAGATTCCCTGGTTCCACCACCACCAGCCCGTAGGTTTTCTCACCGCTTTTTAACGGCAAAATCTGGTACGGTACACCGGGTAACGTGTCGGTGCCCGCACCCGCAGGCAGGCCTTTATCAAAACTCCACTGTGCGATGGCATCGTCCCACGGGGTCATTCCTTGCGGATGTGTTAACGGCTGCAATTTACCGTTGTCATCGGGCAACAACACCTGACTGCGGGCATGAAACGTGGAGGCAATAAATTGTTCGCTGGTGGCGGCGATGTCCTGCGGACTGCGGCCCACCGCCAGAGCTTTCGACATTTCATATAAGTGCCGTGTGCGTTGCTCGCGGTAACGGGCTACCCGCGCCTGATAACGCACACCCGCAGTAAGGTTCCCGATCACCAGCCCGACGGTTAACATCACCGCGAAGGTCAGCAGATATTGCACATCAGAGACAGCGAGCGTGCCGCGTGGGGCGATAAAAAAGAGATCGAAACTCACCACATTAATGACGGTAGCAACCACCGAAGGCCAGCGTCCATAAAATAGCGCCACCACCACCACGCCAAGCAGATACAGCATCACCAGGTTGGCGGCATCAAACGCCATCAGCCACTGCATGGCAATTAAAGTGATAACGGCGCATAACGCGGCGGCAACCACGCATCCCTGAATCTGTACCCGCCACTTGTCTTTAAAAGAGCGGCTATCCGGCGCGTTGTTAATCGTGCGGGCGGGTGGTTCATCAAGCGCGACCAGCACCTGATCGAGATCGGGGGCGATGCGCGCCAGTCGGTCAGCAAACGTTTCCCGACGCCACCAGCGGCGCGAGGCCGGGCGACCGAGAATAATCTTGCCGAGATTATGTTCACGGGCATAACGCACTACTGCTTTTTCTTCCGCTGGATCAGAAAGTGTAGCCGTCTCCGCGCCCAGCTCCTGCGCCAGACGTAAGGCGCTGAGAATTGCCCGACGTTTTTTTTCCGGTAAGCGATGCAGGGCAGGGGTTTCAACATACACCGCGTGCCAGACGCTACCCAGGCGCGAGGCCAACCGCGCCGCCGCGCGGACCAGTTTCTCACTGCCGGTGTTATGCCCGATGCATAAAAGGATCGCGTCGCGCGTGTGCCACACTTTCTCTTCACCAGGATGCCCCCGCCAGGCGCGCATTTGCTCATCTACGCGATCGGCAGTACGGCGCAGTGCCAGTTCACGCAGGGCGATCAGATTGCCTTTGCGGAAAAAATGTTCAATGGCGCGCTCCGCCTGCCCGGCAATATAGACTTTGCCTTCTTTCAGCCGCTGGCGCAGATCGTCCGGGGGCAAGTCCACCAGCACTACGTCGTCGGCGGCATCGAAAAAAGGATCGGGCACGGTTTCCCGTACCTGAATTCCGGTGACGCCGCTGACCACATCATTCAGACTTTCCAGATGCTGAACGTTGACGGTTGTGAAAACATCAATGCCAGCTTCCAGCAGTTCTTCGATATCCTGCCAGCGTTTAGGATGACGAGAACCTGGCGCATTACTGTGCGCCAGTTCGTCCATTAAGATCAGCGCCGGACGGCGGGCGAGGGCGGCATCGAGGTCAAACTCGCTGATATGCCGCCCACGGTACGCCTGGCGTTTGGGCGGCAGAACAGCCAGCCCTTCAAGCATGGCGGCGGTATCTTTCCGCCCATGGGTTTCTACCACGCCAACCACAATATCCAGCCCTTGCGCCCGCAGTCGCTGGGCTTCTGCCAGCATCGCCCAGGTCTTCCCGACGCCTGCACAGGCACCGAAGAAAACTTTCAGCTTCCCCCGATGCGGCGCGGCAGTTTGTTCCAGCAGACGATCGGGGTCGGGACGTAAGGGTTCGTTATTCATCAAGTTTATCCAGCGCCAGATTGAGTTCAACAATGTTGACGACCGGCTGGCCGATATATTTCACCAGCGGTTGTTGGCTGTATTTTGCGATCAGTTGCGTGAGCTGTTCAACGCTGAGATTACGCGCTTTCGCCACGCGTGGGATTTGCCAGACCGCCGCTTGCGGGGTGATATTATTGTCCAGCCCGCTTGCCGATGCCGTCACCAGTTCAACCGGAACGTTCGTACTGGCATCCGGGTTAGCGGCCCGTAATGCAGCAACGCGTGCGGCTATTTGTTTATCCAGCTCAGGGTTACTGACCGCCAGATTGCTCCCGCCAGAAGCCTGTGGATTATAGGGCATTTCTGCCGTTGCCGACGGGCGACCCTGAAAATAGCCGTTGCCGGTAAAATTCTGCCCGATTAATGCCGAACCCCGCACCGTATCACCTTCACGAATCAACGAACCGTTGGCCTGCCAGGGAAACCACCATTGCCCCAGCACGGTGGTCAGCAGCGGGTAAACGCCGCCAGTAATCAATAACAGAAAGATAAATGTCGATAATGCCGGACGTAAGCCACGCATGGTAAACCTCACACCAGACCGCAAACGGTCAGCAGTAAATCAATGACTTTGATACCAATAAACGGCACCAGCAGCCCACCCAGACCGTAAATCCATAAGTTACGGCGCAACATGGCAGAAGCGGTAAGCGGTTTATAACTCACGCCTTTTAACGCCAGAGGAATCAAAAAGACGATAATCAAGGCGTTGAAAATGACCGCACTGAGAATGGCGGAGTCGGGCGAATGAAGGCGCATGATGTTCAGCGCATTTAACTGCGGATACGTTGCCGCGAACGCCGCCGGAATAATGGCGAAGTATTTCGCCACATCGTTGGCAATGCTGAAGGTGGTCAGCGAGCCACGGGTCATCAGCATCTGTTTGCCAATATGTACCACCTCGATCAACTTGGTCGGGTTAGAGTCGAGATCGACCATATTGCCCGCTTCTTTCGCCGCCTGAGTACCGGAGTTCATCGCCACCGCGACATCTGCCTGCGCCAGCGCTGGAGCATCGTTGGTGCCGTCGCCGGTCATCGCCACCAAACGGCCTTCCGCCTGATACTGACGAATCAATGCCAGCTTGGCCTCCGGTGTCGCTTCGGCGAGAAAATCATCGACGCCCGCTTCCGCAGCAATGGCGGCGGCAGTCAGACGGTTATCGCCGGTAATCATCACCGTTTTAATGCCCATTTTGCGCAGCTGGGCGAAGCGCTCTTTAATACCGCCTTTGACGATATCTTTCAGCGCAATAACGCCCAGCACACGGGAACCTTCCACCACCACCAGCGGCGTGGCCCCCTGACGCGCAACCTGATCGACTTTTTGATCAACATCGGTAGGGAAGTGACCGCCGTTAGCCTCAACATGGCGGCGAATGGCATCGACAGAACCTTTACGGATCATGCGGTTGTCGATGTTGATCCCGCTCATCCGGCTTTGCGCAGTAAACGGTACAAAGGTGGCATGGAGCGACTGCACATCGCGCTCGCGCAGGTTAAAACGTTGCTTGGCGAGGATCACAATACTGCGGCCTTCCGGCGTTTCATCAGCCAGCGAAGCCAGTTGTGCGGCGTCAGCCAGCGTTTTTTCATCCACGCCCTGCGCAGGGATAAACTCCGACGCCTGACGGTTACCGAGTGTGATGGTGCCGGTTTTATCCAGTAGCAGAACGTCAACGTCACCTGCCGCTTCAACTGCACGTCCGCTGGTGGCAATCACATTCGCGCCCAGCATCCGACTCATCCCGGCGACGCCGATCGCTGACAACAGGCCGCCAATAGTGGTTGGGATCAGACAGACCAGCAGCGCCACCAGTACCGTTACACTCACGGCATTACCGCCCCACGCGGAAAACGGCCACAGCGTGGCGGTTGCCAGTAAAAAGACGATGGTCAGAGCAATCAGCAGGATAGTCAGGGCAATCTCGTTCGGTGTTTTGCGTCGCTGTGCGCCTTCCACCATCGCGATCATCCGATCCAGAAATGTCTCACCGGGGTTAACGCTACACTCAATCACCAGCCAGTCAGAAAGAATACGCGTGCCGCCGGTGACGGAGGCAAAATCGCCGCCGGATTCACGGATCACCGGTGCCGATTCCCCGGTGATGGCGCTTTCATCGACCGATGCGCCGCCTTCAATGACTTCACCATCGCAGGGGATAATATCGCCAGCTTCTACCAGCACGATGTCACCTTTACGCAGTTGATCGGCAGGAACTTTGTCCGCCGCAGCGCCATATTTCGGCTCACGCAGCTTGCGGGCAAAGGCAGTTTTTTTCACCCCTTTAAGACTGTTGGCCTGCGCTTTACTGCGGCCTTCTGCCAGCGCCTCGGCGAAATTAGCGAACAGTACGGTGACCCACAGCCAGCCGCTAATTGCCGCGCTAAACAGCGCATTGCCAGGCATCGCACCGCTTGCCATCGCGATGCTAATACAGGTGGTCAGCAGACTGCCGATCCAGACGATAAACATCACCGGATTGCGCCATTGCGCCTGCGGGTTTAATTTTTTCACCGCTTCTTTCAGCGCCTGAACGACAAGTGTTGGTTCGAATAGCGCCAGTTGTTTACGACTCATATTCAGTGCTCACTCAATATCATCAGGAGAGATATTCCGCCACCGGACCAAGCGCCAGGGCAGGGATAAAGGTCAGTGCGCCAACCAGCAACACGGTGCCGATTAACAGGCCAACAAACAGCGGGCCGTGCGTTGGCAGCGTGCCGGAGCTGGCGGGTTGGCTCTTTTTACTCACCAGCGAACCGGCAATTGCCATCACCGGGATAATCACCCCGAAGCGACCGACAAACATGCAGAACGCCAGTAAACAGTTCCAGAACGGGGAGTTGGCGCTTAATCCGGCAAAGGCGCTGCCGTTGTTGTTAGCGGCGGATGACACGGCGTACAGCACTTCGCTAAAACCATGCGGGCCAGGGTTGAGCATGGCGCTACGTCCGGCGTCGGTCATCATTGCCAGCGCCGCGCCCATCAGCACCAGCGTCGGGGTAACCAGAATCGCCAGTGCAGTCAGTTTCATCTCGCGTACGTCGATTTTTTTACCCAGATATTCCGGTGTACGACCAATCATCAGCCCGGCAATAAACACCGCCAGCAGGACAAACAGCATCATGCCGTAAAGACCAGAACCGACACCGCCGAACACCACTTCACCAATTTGCATCAGCCACATCGGCACCATGCCACCGAGAGCGGTAAACGAATCATGCATCGCAATCACCGCGCCACAGGAAGCCGCCGTAGTCACGACCGCAAACAGGCTACTGACCAGCACGCCGAAACGGCTCTCTTTACCTTCCATATTGATGCTGCTGTCTGCGCCGAGCGCCAGCAGATGAGGATTACCCTGAACTTCTGCCCACATCACCACGCCTACGCAGATGACAAAAATCACTGACATCGCCCACAGCAACATGCGCCCCTGGCGGCGATCGCCCGTCACTTCACCAAAGGCAAAGCACAGCGCCGTTGGGATCAAGAAGATCGCCAGCATCTGCACGAAGTTGGTCAGTGCGGTTGGGTTTTCAAACGGATGCGACGAGTTGGCATTAAAGAAGCCACCGCCGTTAGTACCGAGCATCTTGATCGCTTCCTGAGAAGCTACAGGCCCCATGGGTAACAGCTGTTGCGCTCCTTCAACGGTATTCACAGCCTGATAAGGCTGAAAGTTTTGCAGCGCACCTTGTTGAATAAAAAACAGTGCGATCAACAACGCCACAGGGACGAGCACCCATAACGTGATGCGTAGCAGATCGACCCAGGCATTCCCGAGTGTGCTCATGCTCTGGCGGGTAAACGCACGGATGAGGGCAAAAATCACCGCAATCCCGCTGGCGGCAGAAAGAAAGTTTTGCACCGTTAAGCCAGCCATCTGGCTGAAATAGCTCAACGTGGTTTCACCGCTGTAAGATTGCCAGTTGGTATTCGTGACAAAGCTGACGGCGGTATTCAGCGCCAGATCCCACGACAGCCCCGGCAACTGCTGTGGATTAAGCGGCAGATAGTGCTGACCGAGCAACATAAAAAACAGCACCGCCAGCCCCAGCATGTTCAGGCCGAGAATGGCACAAAGATATTGCTTCCAGTTCATCTCACGGTCAGAGACGCCAAGTGCGCGAAAAAGTACGCGCTCAACGCCCGTTGTACCGGGAAGAGGAATGTCATTAATCAGCCGCGCCAGCCCGCTGCCTAAAGGACGCGCCAGCACCATTAACACCAGTAAAAACGTGGCGATCAGTAAGAACCCTTGCGCAGCCATCAGAACGCCTCCGCATTGATCAGGGCATAAACCAGATAACCCAGTAATAAAAACACCAGCAATACGCCGGTTATCACGCCTGCACTCACAGTGCACCTCCAGTGGCCTAAAAGTGATACCGGAAGGGTAGAATTCTGGCTGCAAAGATTTCGCAAAAATCTGCGGGCGGGGTGTAAAAAAAGTATAAAAATGGCAAAAGCCATGATTTAACTAATGTTTAGTATTAATTTAACTTTTGTGTAACTTAATTACAGGATGAATGTAAATAAACCATCAATAAGCAAAAATAAGTGGTCGGATGAGTAGTAAAATTACACAAAAGGCGGTACTATTTTCATCAGATAAACAAATTCATTTTTCCGGTGCCATTCACCGGGTAGATACAAAAGGGGGAGAAAAGTATGGAACTCTACAGAGAATATCCTGCATGGCTTATCTTTTTACGCCGTACTTATGCGGTTGCAGCGGGCGTTCTGGCGCTGCCTTTCATGCTTTTCTGGAAAGACCGCGCCCGCTTTTACAGCTACCTGCATCGCGTCTGGTCGAAAACCAGCGATAAACCGGTGTGGATGGATCAGGCCGAAAAGGCAACTGGTGATTTTTATTGATTGCTGAGTTTTGAATACATTGAAAACCGCCAGCGGAAACGCTGGCGGTTTTTTGTATCAGGAAGATGTTCAGAGGAATATTTAGACATCGTTATACCAATCGAAACATATATTCATGAAATATATATAAATATTTTCCTAATTGTTCTTATCTGACAGATATCTCACTTAAGGCTTTCTTATAAATCTGTAGGGTTTCGCCTGTCAGCAGACAAATAACCCGATAAAACAAGGATGAGCAGATGAGCGGAAAACCGGCGGCGCGTCAGGGCGACATGACGCAGTATGGCGGTAGCATTGTTCAGGGTTCAGCCGGGGTGCGCATCGGTGCCCCCACCGGCGTGGCCTGTTCGGTGTGCCCCGGCGGGGTGACGTCCGGCCATCCGGTCAATCCGCTGCTCGGTGCAAAGGTCCTTCCCGGTGAAACCGACATCGCCCTGCCCGCCCCGCTGCCGTTCATCCTCTCCCGCACCTACAGCAGTTACCGGACAAAAACGCCCGCGCCGGTGGGGAGCCTCGGCCCCGGCTGGAAAATGCCTGCGGATATCCGCTTACAGCTGCGCGATAACACACTGATACTCAGTGATA